>CAJKKX010000257.1 GCA_905200565.1 uncultured Lachnospiraceae bacterium | reverse complement strand
CCCACGGGCGGGACCTTATGCACAGCGGCAGCAGCGCCGTTGGAACAGAATTTATCATAGCGAAATGTGTGCTGATGATTCTTATGATGTTTTTAGCAGTCATAAAGATAAAAAGCAGCATGGGTGCATGGGGCGATTATATTGAAGTTCCATATTTCAAAATGATTTTTGTGGTAATTGTTCTTACTGTCGGATTGGATTTCCTGGAGGCAGTTCTTATGCATGGAATTACAGTAGCTTTCGGAGGAGCTTCGAATATCAGGATGATGCTGTCTCTGATTGGCGTCAGGGCGTTGTATCATTCGATCGGCATAGCCGCTGCGGGACTGCTTGCGTTAGTCAGCGGAAAGGTGGCATTGGTGGTTTTCCTGGTTTTCATGCTAATGTCCAGTTATGTAGAACATCATTTATACGTTTCTGTCGTAGAGTGCGGTGAGGACAGAAAATTGTATGCCTTTTTGATAGAGAAAATATGTTTGGCTGTCGTATGCCTTATTTTTGGTTTTATGTTTGGAGATATGATCACAAAGATATTATAAGATGAAAAAGGATGTGAGGAGACGCTTTCGGAGTGGAAAGAAAGCGTCTCCCACAGTGTTTCAAGGAGGAGAAAATGGGACAGATATGCAAAAAATGCGGCGCGGCGCTGCCCGATGACGCAGTATTCTGCGGAAATTGCGGAACAGCCTGCCAACGGGATTCTTTTAGAGGAAGCGTGTGCAGGAGATGTGGGAAACCTCTGAACGGGGAAGAAAAGTTCTGCGGATCATGCGGAGAACCGGTATTTCCCGGTGGAAATGCCGGACAGCCGGGAAATTCACGACAGCAGCCTGTTTACCAGGAAAAAGGGGATCATACGAAAGCGGTGGCTTTGATTGTCGGATGTGTGGCAGTCGCTATCATAGCGGCGGTTATTCTTTTTCTATTTAAGGACAGTTTGTTTGGAAAGGAGACTGATACGGAACAGCCTGTGATTCAGACAGAAAATATGGAGAGGGAAAGCCTTGCGGAGAGTGAAGAGCCTGAGACGCCGAAAGAGACAGGCAGCGAAGAGATGGGCAGCGAAGAGATAGAGGCCGATCTTGATGCGGTCCGCAATAAGACCAGCATTATTTCAGGAAAACTTTATTATACGGAAGATATGGATATACCTCTTTTGGTCTTAAATGAACCGCTTTCCGTGTATGCAGAGAGCGCTTCCGGGGAAGGGATATTTATGGAGTCGGTTTCGAATATTTATCTTGGCAAGCTCGGTACATTTATGCGGAACTATATTTATCTTGGCGAGCACCGGATTATTACCAGTGATGAACTGCTTTTATATGACAATGTAGAGGTGGATATTTCGGGAAGCATCCGGATAGATGATAACAAAGTAATCATTGATGTGAAGAAAATTTACGGAGAGCCCAGGGAGGCGGAAACCGAGACAAAGGCAAAGACAGAAAACGATGATTATATTTTGCCGGAGAGTAATTCCAGGCTTTTGACAGATGCAGATGTGGACGGACTGAGCCTGAAAGAAATCAATTATGCAAAAAACGAGATTTATGCCCGCCGGGGAAGGAAATTTGCCTCGAAAGAGCTAAGGGATTATTTTAACAGTAAGGACTGGTATGACGGGAGAATCGAGCCTGAAAAGTTTTCAGATAAAGTATTTAACAGGTACGAAAAGAAAAACTCCGAATTTCTGGCGCAGAAGGAAGAAGCGCTGCAAAAGGGAGGGTATAAGCTGGATCAGTAGGGATGTGAAACCGAAAGCAGCAAAAAGAGGACGATATGAAAAATAAAATTGAAATTCTGGCTCTGCTTCTCAGCATTCTGTGTGTGTGCGTGACTGGGGCCGCATGTGCGATAAGCTTTGAGCAGATGGGAGAGACGAACCAAAGAATGATAGTTCTGGAATCTGAAATTCAGAACATAGAGCAAATGCAGGAGACAGCCGGACAGACGGAGGCGGAAACAGCCAGGCAGCAGACAGAAATGGAAACGGAAGTTCAAACGGAGACAGAGCAGCAGACGGAAACAGAGACGGAGCAAAAGCAGGAAAACGGTCTTACTGTGGCGATTGATCCGGGGCATCAGGGCTCATGGGTGGATATGAGTGCACAGGAGCCAAGTGCGCCGGGCTCGGCGGTGATGAAGGCGAAAGCGACGACGGGTACGACAGGTTCCTTCACACAGATTCCGGAATATGAGCTGAACCTCGATATTTCATTAGCGCTGCGGGAAGAGTTGGAGAACAGAGGGTATCGGGTAGTAATGACCCGGACGGATCATGATACGGCAATCAGCAACGCAGAGCGTGCAGTAAAAGCATATGAAGAGGGAGGCGACATTTATGTGCGCATTCATGCCAACGGAAGCGAAGATTCCAGCGTGAGCGGCGCTCTTGGGATGACGCCTTCCTATGATAACGCATATGTGGGGCGTCTGGCAGAAGAGAGCTACCGCCTGACAGACTGCATTCTCAGTGCGTATTGCCAGGAGACAGGGTTCTCTAATCTGGGAATTCAGTATCATGACGATATGACAGGGATTAACTGGAGCCAGATACCGGTTATGATTCTGGAAATGGGATTCATGACAAATGAGTATGACGACATGGCGATGGCCGATGAAGCGATGCGGCGGAAAATGGTGACAGGCATTGCAAAAGGCATTGATGCGTATTTTGGGAGACAGGCAGAGTGAAGAAAAATAAGAAAAAGCATGAAAGTATTCTGATTGTGGCAATCCTTTTTTGTGCCTGTGCAAGCATGGTTTTCAATGTACTGCTTGTGAAAAACGCATTATCCTGCCGACGGCTGCTGAAACAGGCAGAGGTACTGGCGCAGCGGGCTGATGCAGTAAAAGAAGCAGCCAAAGCTGTCGGGGGAGAAGAGACAGAAGAAAGCGAAAGCCTGACGGAAGAGGCAGAGACAGCAGAAACCGAAGAGCTGCAAACATCGGCAGAGACGGAAACCGAAACAGAATCCTTACCGGAGCTGGAAAGCTTTCTGGAAGAAGCGGAGACTTTGGGAGAGAAATGGGCGGTCAGTGCGGTGGATTTGTCGGATGGGGCCGTTTATGGACATCACGAGCAGATGCAGATGCAGTCAGCCAGTGTCATAAAAGTATTTATCATGGCAGCAGTTTATGACAGAGTGTGCTATCCGAAGGATACAGAATCTGCAATTTATGTGCAGGAGGAGTATGAAGGAGAGCTTAAAACACTGTTGACGAATATGATTACCGTCAGTGATAACGATGCGGCAAACCGTCTGGTGGAACTGCTGGGATATGGAAGCTTTGAGGAAGGGCAGAAAGTTGTCAATTCCTTTTGCCGGGAGAATGGGTTCGAGGGTACATCCCTCGGACGGCGTTTTCTGGAAGAGAACCCTGCGGATGATAATTACACGACTTCGGAAGACTGCATGAAGTTTCTTTGGAAACTGTACAATGGAAGCTGCGTATGTGCCGAGGCATCAGAGAAGATGCTGGAGATTCTGAAAAATCAAACCATGACAGAGAAAATCCCCTCCGGGCTTCCGGCAGGAACCATATGTGCAAACAAGACCGGGGAAATGCCACAGGGATACGGTCTTGGATGTATCGAAAATGACATTGCCATTGTTTATGGAGAGTACAAAGATTATATTCTGTGTGTGCTGTCGAATGATTTAGAAGGAAAGAACGAAGAAGCCAGGAAGCGGATTGCAGAGATTTCAGACTATTCCTATAAAATGTTTCAGAGCCCTTAGAAAGAATTCCACACGGATGTGGAGGTATTTAGGCAAACAGACGATTAGTCCGGACTAATTGTCTGCACAGAATACTCCCGCATCCTTAGAAATAGAAAATCCCCCTGCCGTTCTCTTTTTTACAAAGGTGCGGAATTCCGTATAGCGGTCTAAGATATACTGATTCTGGTTGCCGTGGCAGGAGAGGATATAGGAAATCAGCGGTTCCGGTTCGGGAACCAGCAGGGAATCCTCATAGGAGAGCCAGGAGACTTTGGGGAAATAAGGCGTCAGGATTTCCCGCCCGTTTTCCCGTCCGAATTTTTCGTACAGCTTATCGGCGGAAA
>CAJKKX010000256.1 GCA_905200565.1 uncultured Lachnospiraceae bacterium | reverse complement strand
ATGATGGGTGTAGTTGGACGTCTGGGCCGTGTACTTGGTCCGAAAGGACTTATGCCGAACCCGAAGGCCGGAACAGTTACCATGGATGTAACAAAGGCTATCCAGGATATCAAAGCCGGTAAGATTGAGTACAGATTGGATAAGACAAATATCGTACATGTGCCAATCGGAAAAGCTTCCTTTACGGAGGAGCAGTTGGCGGACAACTTCCAGACGCTTATAGATGCAATTCTGAAAGCAAGACCGGCAGCATTGAAGGGCCAGTATTTGAGAAGCGTTACGCTCACCTCAACTATGGGACCGGGTGTGAAACTGAATACTGCTAAATTTGTATAGGCTTGTATCTTATATCGCCGCACAGAGGCTTCTGTGCGGCGATTATTGTCTTATGGAATAAATTTTTTCTATACGGAGGGGGTTTATGATAGAAAAAAACACACTTGCAGGAATCCTGCTGAAGCTGGAACGTCTCCGGCAGGACAAGGGACAGAAGGAGGTTTGCGGCGGCATCTGCGTGCCCTCTTATTTAAGCAAGATCGAGCATGGGACAGTCTGCGCCGATGAAAAAATCCTGGCAGAGTTATTTGCGCGTCTGGGGATTTTTTATGAAAAAGACCAGGCGGTGCTGGAAAAGCTTGGGAAGCTTATTGAAAAATATTTTTACTGCCGGCAATACTATCTGGATACCAGAGACGTTTATGAAAAACTGCAGGAGCAGGAGCGCACACTGATGTATAGCCGCTATGCGGTGATCTGCGCCTTCGAACAGGCGGCGCCCAGGGACATTATGGACCGCCTCGATGCGCTGAAGGAGCATATGGAGCCGCGTCAGCTCGCTTATTATAAGCTTCTCTGTGCGCAGGAGGAAAAAAATGCTGAGCGTGCAGTGCATCTCTCCAGGGAAGCGTGCGACGTTCTGAACAATTCTTATGCAATGCTTATGCTCTGCGTGGCGTATTTCCGGCAGGGCAATTATTCGGAAATTCACCGGATGGAGCAGCGTGTTGTGGCGGCAGCGGTGGAGGAGGGGAATACCTACCAGCTCGCGGACTTCTGTTTTATGAATGGGAACGCCTACGCTTGCCTTAACATGGAAGAAATGATGATGGTGTATTTTGAGCGCGGTATCCGGCTGCTGCAGAATACTGCGTGGAAAAGGGAGCTTGCAGGCGTTTACTATAATATCGGCGCCACTTACATCAGCTTACGGAAATATGATCCGGCGCTGGAGTATCTGGAGATGGCGGAACAGGAGGATACCGGACACCAGTTTCAGATACCGATATTTCACAAAAAAGCAATTGTGTTTCTGCGCACGGGACGAAAGGACGAGGGCAAAAAAATTCTTGCAGAGATGAAAAATCTGCTTTTAAAGAAAACTGCCACGTCGGCAGTGGACTGGCTGATTTACGAGGAAGCCGAAATGGAGGCAGAGGAGGGCTTTCTCAACAACCCGGAGTATCTGAAATTGCTGGAAAAGCTGATCCGTGCGATTAAGGAGGAGCTTCATTTTGGCTATCTGTACTTTTATCGCGAAGTGATCGTGGAGGCTTGCAAAAGACAGCGAAGATACAGGCAGGCGCTGGAGTTTGAGCAGGAGATTTCCTCTGGAATTGTAAAATAGCTGCTTAAAGTATCAAATCAGAACATAAATTTCCCAAAATGATCGTGTTTACAGGCGTTTATTATTCCAATATAATTTTACCCATAAGAGGCGGATTTGTCCGCGGAAGGGTGAGAGGAATATGAAACAAAAAACAAAGCTCTGGACAAAAGATTTTTCATGCATTACGGCTGCCACGGTCTTGTCGGCGATCGGCGGGGAGGCGATGAATCTGCCTGTCAGCCTGCTGGTGTTTGACGAGACGCAATCGGCGTTTCTGTCGGCGGTGATCATGGTCTGCGGGATGCTGCCGGATGTGCTGCTGCCGGTTTTGGCAGCTCCGCTCATCGACAAGGGCGGGAAAAAGAAGTGGATTGTCGGGATGGACGCCCTGCTTGCGGTGCTGTACGTCGTGATGGGAGTCTGGATCAGCAAAAACAGCTTTTCCTTTGGCGTATATGTTGCGTTTACGCTACTTGCGGGAACGATATCTGTCTTTTACCGGCTGGCTTACCAGGCGTGGTACCCCGATCTGATCCCGGCCGGGGAGAAGCAGAAGGGCTATGCGGTGAGCGCGATGGTCTACCCGATCGTCCTGGTGGTGTCGGCGCCGTTTGCCACATTTCTGTATGAGACACTGAAAATGGATGTGATATTTTATATTGTAGCCGGTATCACAGTTGCTTCTATTATGGTGGAAAGCCGTGTGACGGAAAAGCAAAGTGCGGCAGAGGAATCCTACACGTTCCGCCAATACCGCCGCGACATTGCGGAGGGCTTCACATACATAAAAGAAGAAAAGGGCATCCGGAATATTTACACCTATATGGCAATCACGCAGGGGACGTCGGAGGGGCTTGGCATTATCACACAGGTGTATTATCAGTCGCAGCCCTGGCTCACGGTAACGATGCTGGGATTCCTGAAAAGTGCGGAGATGATCGGCAGAGTGCTTGGCGGCTTTTTTCAGTACACGAAGGAGATTCCGGCGAAAAAGCGCTATGCTTTTACAAAGTTTGTCTATATTTTTTACAATATAATAGATATGGTGCTGCTGTTTCTGCCGTATCCTGCGATGCTGGCGAGCCGTTTTTTGTGCGGCGGTCTGGGTATCAGCAGCGCGACCGTCCGCGAGACTGCGGTGATGAGTTATTTGCCGGAGCAGATGCGGGCGCGGGTGAATGCATTTTTTAATACGCTGTTTGCGATTGGCGGCGTGTTGTTTCAATTTCTGGCCGGTGCGCTCGGAGAAATTCTGCCGTACCGCGCGGTAGCGCTGCTGCTCGGCGGGGCATCGCTGGTGAGCGTGTTCTTTCTGATTATATTGCCGGCAAAGGACAACCGACCGGTATATGAGGCGGTAAGCCGGTAACAGGATAAAACCCGCCAGTCTGCGGTCCGCCGGTCAAACTATAATTTTTTTTCGAAAAAACGAAAAAGCAATATTGACATTTATTTAATAGTATGATAGCATAAGTTTAACGATAAACGTATAAAACTAAAAAAGAAATTGGAGGAAAAGTGTACAAATAATACAAAACAAAAAAGAGCAGAAACGACATACTTTGATAAATTTAACGTTAAATGGAAACAAAGAAAAAAAGAACAGGTAAATCATGAAATCAAAAACAAAAAAGTAAGAAAGGAAGGAAAATGTTATGAAGAGGAAGCTTGTTGGATTTTTGGGAGCAACACTGGCAGCGGCGATGATGGCCGGCATGGTAGCCGGAGCATCTGAGGAGATTACGGTTACGCTGGGCATCTGGCCGGAGGATACTCTGACAGATGAGATCGCGATGCACGAAGGTTTTCTGGAGAAGATGAAAGAGGTTCGTCCGGACGTTACCTATGTACCGGCTTACTACAAATATTCTACGGATACCTTTATGCCGATGGTAGAAGCAGGTACTGTACCGACTGTCTTTGAATCCTGGTTCACAGAGCCGCAAAAGCTGATCAAACAGGAAGCGGTTGCAGATATCACAGACCAGCTCGAAGAGAGAGGATGGCTGGATGCAATGAATCCGTCTATCCGTGAGCTGCTTTCCGATGAGAACGGCCGTGTATACGGTGTTCCGCGTGATGGCTATGCGCTTGGCGTAATGTGCAACAGGGCGCTGTTTGAGGAAGCCGGGCTGGTGGATGAAAATGGCGTTCCGCTGTTCCCAGAGACATGGGATGAACTGCTTGAGACAGCTAAGACGATCAACGAGAAGACTGGTTCCGCAGGTCTGTGTCTCCTGGCAAAGGACAATGCAGGCGGGTGGCACTTCAGCAATATCGCATGGGCATACGGAGCAACGCTTGTTACAGAGAATGAAGACGGAACATTCACAGCGAACCTTGCTTCTGATGAAGCGATCGCAGCTATGGAATATGTAAAAGAACTGGCAGACGCAGGCGTTCTGACGGCAGATCCGACTACTGAGGACTGGGGGACAGGATTTACGCAGCTCGCTACAGGCGG
>CAJKKX010000255.1 GCA_905200565.1 uncultured Lachnospiraceae bacterium | reverse complement strand
TGGCAGGCTATATGATCGCCAAGCGGGGAGTCAAGATTGACGCGGTCTATTTTCATGCGCCGCCTTATACCAGTGAGCGTGCGAAACAGAAGGTCGTAGATCTGGCGCATCTGGTGGCCAGGTATTCCGGGCCGGTCAACCTGCATGTGGTGAACTTTACGGATATTCAGCTTTACATCTATGAGCAATGCCCGCATGAGGAGCTGACGATCATCATGCGCCGCTATATGATGCGGATTGCGGAGCATTTTGCAAAGGAAACGAAGTGTCTGGGTCTGATTACAGGCGAGAGCATTGGCCAGGTGGCGAGCCAGACCATGCAGAGCCTGGCGGCGACCAACGATGTGTGTACGATGCCGGTATTTCGTCCTGTCATTGGCTTTGATAAGCAGGAGATCGTGGATATTGCCGAGAAGATCAATACTTACGAGACGTCGATTCAGCCATATGAGGACTGCTGTACCATATTTGTAGCAAAGCATCCGGTGACGAAGCCCAATCTTCATATCATCCGGCGCAGCGAAACGCATCTGGAGGAGAGGATTGACGAGCTGATGAAAACGGCGATTGAAACGACAGAGACGATCTGGGTGGAATAAGCAAAAAAAGAAATCCATCTGCCGCTAAAATGCGGGCAGTGGATTTACTTTTTTGTTGGCGCATGTCCGAAATCAGTCGATAATATATGGCGATAAAGCGGAAATAACAGCATCAACATTTTCTTCCACATGAATATTCAGATCAATCGGTTTAGAGAGATCCAGGCTGAAGATACCCATAATAGATTTTGCATCAATGACATATCTTCCGGATACCAGATCGAAATCGTAATCGAACTTCGTAACATCATTTACAAATGACTTTACTTTATCAATGGAATTTAAAGAAATTTTAACTGTTTTCATTGAAAATACCTCCCTTATCTTTTATACATTCATCTTAACTATGAGAGCCCAAAAAGTCAAGATGAAAGTAGAAAATAAGAGACAGAAAGGAAAGAAATAATATGAAAAAGAAAGCTGCCCTGCATAACCTGGGGTGCAAAGTAAACGCATATGAGACAGAGGCGATGCAGCAGATGCTGGAACAGGCAGGATACGAGATTGTTCCTTTTGAGCCGGGAGCGGATGTTTACGTAATCAATACCTGTACGGTTACGAATATCGCTGACCGCAAGTCCAGACAGATGCTGCATAAGGCAAAAAAGATGAATCCGCAGGCAGTGGTAGCAGCGGTGGGATGCTATGTACAGGCGGCAAAAGAAGAGCTGGAAGCGGACGATGCGATTGATCTGGTGATCGGAAATAATAAAAAAAGAGATCTGGTGCAAATTCTTGAGGAATATGAGAAGAGTCAGGGGGAAGAATATATCATAGATGTGAACCATACCAGTGAGTATGAAAATCTGTTTATCAGCCGGACGGCGGAGCATACCAGAGCGTATATTAAGGTTCAGGACGGATGTAATCAGTTTTGCAGCTACTGCATTATCCCGTATACGAGAGGAAGAGTCCGGAGCCGGAGTATAGAAAACGTTCTGCGGGAGGTTTCCGGGCTGGCGGCGAACGGGTATCAGGAAGTGGTGCTGACAGGCATTCATCTCAGCTCCTACGGAATAGATCTGGGAACGAACCTGCTTGAGCTGATTCTGGCAGTCCATGAGATAAGCGGAATCCGGAGAATACGTCTTGGTTCGCTGGAACCCAGGATCATTACGGAGGATTTCGCACGGACGATTTCTGCACTTCCCAAGATTTGTCCGCATTTTCATCTGTCCCTGCAAAGCGGATGCGATGCTACGCTGAAACGGATGAACCGGAGATATACGGCGGCGGAGTATTATGAGAAATGCCAGCTTCTTCGGAAATATTTTCAAAATCCGGCTCTGACGACGGATGTGATTGTCGGATTTCCTGGGGAGACGGAAGAGGAATTTCAGGAAACGAAAGAATTTTTGGAAAAAGTACAGTTCTATGAGACGCATATTTTCAAATATTCCAGGCGGAAAGGAACCAGGGCTGCCGTGATGGAGAATCAGGTCAGCGACCAGAAAAAAACAGAACGCAGCAATCTTTTAATGGCGCTTGACCGGGAAAACCGGGAGAAATATGAGGATGCCAGAAAGGGACGGGAGGATGAAGTGCTTTTTGAGGAACTGGTGACGCTGGACGGCGAAGCCTTCTACACAGGGCATACGAAGGAGTATCGGAAGCTGGCAATTTTGGCAGAGGAGGATTATACCAACAGGATTTTGAAGGTACGGGTGGGAGATGAGCGGAAACAGGGAATTCTGATTTGTACAAAGTTTTGATTGTATTTTATGGGAATCTGTATTAAAATGAGAATAAGTTATTGTTTATGATGGGGTAGAAGGCCAAATCAAATAGTAATAGAAAGTTTAGTTAAGGGCGTGATAAAATGGGTAACATCAATAATACACAGTATTTCAAAGTGAATTCGGAAACGGAAGTGAGCGTAAAGGAGATTCTCGATACGGTTTATAATGCCATGACAGAAAAAGGGTATAATCCGGTAAATCAGATTGTCGGCTATATTATGTCGGGCGATCCGACTTACATCACCAGCTATAAGAATGCCAGAAGCATGATTATGAAAGTAGAGCGTGATGAACTGGTAGAGGAGCTTTTAAAAGAATACATTAAGAACAGGGCCTGGGAATAGTATGGGAATGCGTGTTATGGGACTTGATTTCGGTTCCAAAACGGTCGGAATCGCTGTCAGTGACAGCCTGGGGCTGACTGCGCAGGGAGTGGAAATCATCAGAAGAACGTCTGAAAATAAACTTCGTCAGACACTGGCGAGAATCGAAGCCCTGATTCGGGAATACGAAGTAGGAACGCTTGTATTGGGGTTCCCGAAAAACATGAACAATACGATTGGGGACAGGGCCGGGAAATCTCTGGCATTTAAAGAGATGCTTGAGAAAAGGACAGGGCTGCCGGTCGTTATGTGGGATGAACGGCTGACTACCGTGGCGGCGAACAGAACCATGATGGAGGGCAATGTGCGCCGTGAGGACAGGAAGAAGTATGTGGACAAGCTGGCGGCGGTTTTTATTCTTCAGGGCTATTTAGATTGTGAGGGTATGAGGAATGGAAAAAATTAAATTTTGTTTTCAGGATACCGATGAGGCGGCAGAATTTTTTGTTCTGGAGCAGACCAGAATCAATGGCGTGGACTATATTCTGGTAACGGATTCTGAGGAAGATGATGCGGAAGCGCTGATTTTAAAGGATTTGTCTTCGGATGGAGAGCAGGAAGCGCTGTATGAGGTTGTAGAGGACGATATGGAACTGGAAGCAGTAGCGAAAGTCTTTTCGGAAATGCTGGAAGATGTTGATTTCGTGTAAGAGAAAAGTATTGGAATAATCGTTAAAAATGCTAAAACAGGCAGAGAGGCGTCTGCTGTTTTTGTGCGTGTGTAAAAATAAAATGTTAGATGGAGGTGTAATTATTTGAAAAATGTGAACCGTTCAAAACTGAAAATAATTCCGCTGGGAGGTTTGGAGCAGATCGGCATGAACATTACTGCATTTGAGTTCGAGGACAGTATTGTCGTGGTAGATTGCGGCCTGTCATTTCCGGAAGATGATATGCTGGGAATCGATCTGGTGATACCGGATATTACTTATTTGAAGAATCATGTGGAGAAAGTGAAGGCATTTGTCATCACCCACGGACATGAGGATCATATCGGAGCGTTACCTTATGTTTTAAAGGAGCTGGCGGTTCCGATTTATACGACAAAGCTTACGATGGGGCTGATTGAAAATAAATTAAAAGAACACAATCTCATGAGAGTGTGCAAGCGGAAGGTGGTAAAGCATGGGCAGGCCATCAACCTCGGCGCATTTCGTGTCGAGTTTATTAAGACAAACCACAGCATCCAGGATGCAGCGGCTCTGGCAATCTATTCCCCGGCTGGAATCGTCGTCCATACGGGAGACTTTAAAGTAGATTATACGCCGGTATTCGGCGACGCCATCGATCTGCAGCGTTTTGCGGAGATCGGAAAGAAAGGTGTGCTGGCTCTGATGTCAGACAGCACGAAT
>CAJKKX010000254.1 GCA_905200565.1 uncultured Lachnospiraceae bacterium | reverse complement strand
ATTGCATAAAACGCGCTGCCCGGAAACCGCAGCAGATTGTTCATCGTCAGCGACGCCGTCATGTACGGAGCCCCGATAAGGATCACGCTCAGATACTGCTTGGTGTAGGGAAGAATTGTGTCGGTGGAGCCGAGAATGCGAGACAGCGGCTCCAGAAAAAGCTGTCCGCCGATCAAAATAAACAGACCACAGACAAGCGAAGAAAAAAAGCCGCAGGAAGCAAGATGCTCCGCCTCGTCAACCTTCTGTGCGCCGAGCTTGCGCGATACGGAGTTGCCGGAGCCGTGACCGAATAAAAAGCCGAGCGCCTGTATGATGGACATCAGCGGAAATACGACGCCAACCGCCGCCGTAGCGCTGGTGCCGAGCTTTCCAACGAAAAAAGTGTCCGCCATATTATAAAATGAAGTGATCAGCATACTGATGATCGTCGGCACCGAAAGACGCGCGATCAGTCCAGGTATCGGCGCCGTCGCCATCATGTGTTGTTTTTCTGCCTGTGTCATTATCCCAAAATCCCCTTTCCTTAAGCATAGCGAAACAAGAGCCTGCCAGGGCAGACTCTTACAAGTACACGGTTCTTTCCGTGATGGTTTTCCTGTTTACGATTCCTTATGCAGCTTATCCTCCACTTCTTTTTCCTCCTGCCGGATCTCCCAGTGAATGAGGAAGGTAAGTGCGGCGCGCAGCGCAATAATGCCGGCAACAATAGCGATCTCTTTCCACTCACGCACGACAACGGTGCGCAAAATCTCGCTGCCAAGCTTAAACTCCAGCCCCATGGCAAGCCCTTTTGCCAGATAAATTCTGGTGTCAGGTCTGCGCGTGACATATTTGTAAAGACTGACCAGACTTGTGCAGATGATCACACCGACGCCGATATATTCAAAGATCAAGATGCCGCATTCTACCAGAAACTCCAGCAGCGAATTTAAAAAAGCTATCATTTTCCGCCCATCCTTATCATATGCAGGATTCTTCCTAATGTCTAGTATACAGACTGAAAAGCGGCGTTGTCAAGCCTGCTTTTCGGCAGCATCTCCAGCTCCTCCGTAAAAATGCAGTTCGGGATGGTGTTTTCGCGCACCGCCGCCTTACATTCCTCCAGATTCATCCAGCACACGCTCTCCACCTCGGATGCCTGCAGCGTCAGATTTTCCGGCTCCACATCCCTCCAGACACAGTACACATTGCTCACCTGGTAATCGTTGAATGGTTTTCCATGAAATTTTGCCTCAAAATGAAATCTGCGCTGCCCGCAGTAAATCAGCTCTTCCGCTTCCACCAAAAGTCCCAGCTCCTCACGCAGTTCCCGGATCGCGGAGGGAACGAAATCCACGCCTGCCGGAATATGGCCGGCGCTGGAGATGTCATAGCAGCCGGGATACGAATCCTTATTCTTGCTGCGCTTCTGCAGGAGCACCTCCGTTCCGTTTTTGCCCTCACGCATCAGCCAGACATGGGAGGTACGGTGACGTATCCCTTTTCTGTGCGCCGTCTCCCGCTCGACTGTCTCTCCCGTCGGGCAGCCATTTTCATCTACGATATCCAGTAATTCCATTTCGGTTCCTCCTGCATCATTTTTCCTGCGCTGTTACAGACTATACACTACGATTGCCGCGTAAAGCGCCACCGTAACCAGCGTATGTACGGAGAGCGTGGTGGCAACATATTCTCCATCTTTTCCAACATCGGAGAAAATCGGTATGATAAACGGCGCGGGGAGCGCATAGAGTACCATCAGCGCGATCTCCAGTTCCTTATCGAAAGGAAAGATGCGGAAAATAACCAGATTGCTGACAAGCAGCAGCGCGCCCATAATGACAAGGCGCAGCACGATCGTTTTAAGAACCGGCAGGAACAGTTCCTTTTTCAGATTCAGCTCGTAGCCGACCATCAAAAGAACGACCGCACTGACCGGCGCCGTAATCATACTGACGACAGACTTCACAATACCGCCTGCCGCCGAATTCATGACAACATTTCCCACTCCCGCCGCTCCAAGCACGATCCCGAACACCATACCAAGAAAGCATTTGTTGGAAATCATATTTTTCAGCAGCTTTTCCGCCTTCACCTCGCCGCCGTCCACAGAAGTAAGCAGCCCCAGCCATACGGTATATGCAAACACCGTCTGCCCAAGATCGACTGCCGCAAAGCCCGACTGGCTGCCTGTGATCAACCCGTAGAGGGCATAGCCGAGCATCCCGCCCTCTGCACTGGCAACAAGAAACGGCAGATATTTTCCATAAGGCTTTACCAGCGGACGCAGCAGAAAGCCAAGTGCGATCGCCGCCCCAAAGCCCAGATAAACCACCAGAAAAACTACCACCACACGCAGACTGTAGCTGGCAGTAAAAAACGCATTAAACAGCACTACCGGCAGCATGATGTCCCCCAGAAGCGCCTTTAGTCCTTTCAGGCCATTCATATCAAAAATCTGTCTGCGGTTGCAGAAATAACCGATACCGATCATTAGAAGTACCGGCAGAACCATCTCAACTACCCGTAATCCCATACTCTTCTCCCTTATCACATTTTCGCGTTACCTGTATTATACCACATCAGACGGGAGGAACTCCCGTCTGATTGTTTTAGCCTTTTAATGAATTGCGTCGAGATAAAACTCGTATGCTTCCTTGTCTGTAAATCCTTCATGCACAATCTTTGCAACCGCCTGTGCCATCTCTACCGGATGCTCGCTCTGGAAAATATTTCTTCCCATATCGACGCCTCTTGCGCCCTTGGAGATTACGGTATACGCAAGATTGAGCGCCTCCGGCTCCGGAAGCTTCTTTCCCCCTGCCACAACAATCGGAACCGGACACGCTGCAACGATCTCCTCGAAGTTATCACAATTATAAGTTTTTACAAGCTGAACGCCCATCTCTGCCACAATTCTTGTCGCCAGCTTAAAGAAACGGTCGGTGCGCGCCATATCCTTTCCAACCGCAACGACGCCCAGCGTCGGAATGCTGTAGCGCATACCCGCATTGATCACTTTTGAAAGATTGTCAATGCTGGAGAGCTGTCCGTCCGCGCCGATAAAAGTCTGTACTGCCATGCAGTCTGCGTTCATACGGATCGCATCCTCAATGTCTACCGCAACCACCTCGTGCGACAGATCATCATTCAGCATAGAGGACCCGGAGGATACACGCAGTGCAATGCCCTTCGTGATCTGGGGCGGCACACAGGTGCGGATAGCTCCTCTTGTTCCCATAAATACGTCAACATACGGCGCCAGCTTCGGAAGAAGCAAATCAAGCCGCTCCAGACCGGCCGTCGAGCCCATGAAATATCCATGGTCAAACGCAAACATTACAGAATTCCCACTCTTAGGGTTGAAAATATTGGAAAGGTGCTTCTGCATTCCCCAGTCGAGATTATTTGCCCCCTTTACGTAAAAGCCCTCATTATTCGCAAACGGAATATCTACCTTATAATCTTTCGCTACCTTAAGTCCGTCTTTATCTGCCATTCGTTCTCCTCTTTTCTTAATAAGTTTTCACCTGCTTTTCCGCGGGCTGCGCATCCTCGCGGAAATCACGATTGCATTATACCTGAAAAAGGCTGCTGCAAGCAACAGCCTTTTTCGGTAAATTTCAAGTCAAACCTTAGAAGTTGTAATTATCCATGTTGCTTTCGTCGAAGATCGCACGCTCCGGAAGAAGCACAACACCATTGTTTGTGTCTGCCGTTGCAGCGCCCTCTGCGATACTGTCATTTGCCTCAACAGTTACATCGCCGATTTCCGGAATGGAAATGGTATCGCCAACTGCCACTTCGTTGCCAGCTGCAAGGTAAGCTGCTACATAGCATCCCATAGCGCCCTGGATCTTGCAGTCCCAGAGACCCCATTCATAGAGAACGCCTGCTTTGCAGTATTCCTTGATGGAATTCGGGGAAGCGAAACCGGTGATCGTAATGTCGTCTTTGGTAAGGCCTGCGTTCTGGGCTGCCTGAAGCTGTCCCGGAAGAGCCGTGGAGTCGTTGCAGATAATGAGGTCAACATCTGCATGGTCTGCAAGTACGGCGGCACCAACCGTAACAGCCTTCTCAGAATCCTGTTCACTGTAGTAGTTTTCCGGCGCTACATTTTCCCAGTTCGGATAGGTTTCCTTAATGTAAGATTCTACTTCGG
>CAJKKX010000253.1 GCA_905200565.1 uncultured Lachnospiraceae bacterium | reverse complement strand
GTGGCGGGGGTAAACGGCTCCGTGACCCAGATCCCGATCTTAACCATGCCCGGCGATGATATCACCCATCCTATCCCGGATCTTACCGGGTATATAACGGAGGGGCAGATCGTCCTGGACCGGAATCTTCACAGACAGTCCATCTATCCTCCGATCCAGGTACTTCCTTCCCTCTCCCGCCTGATGAAAGACGGTATCGGGGAGGGATATACCAGAGAAGATCACCAGGCGGTAGCCAGTCAGCTTCTCGCCTGCTATTCGAGATCGGAAGAAGCGAAAGCCCTGGCCTCCGTCATCGGTGAGGATGAACTCTCTCCCCTCGACAAAACCCGCCTGGAATTCGGCCGGGCCTTTGAATCACGTTTTATCCGGCAGTCTGACGGAGAAAACCGCTCCATCACAGAAACGCTCCAGCTTGGCTGGGAACTTCTGCGTACCCTCCCGGAAGAAGAGCTTGACCGCATGGATACGAAGCTTCTGCGCAAATACTATCCTTCCACCGATGACAGCGAGGTGTTTTCATGAATCCCAACACGCTTCCCACAAAGGAAAACCTGCTGCGGGCCAAAAATTCCCTGGCGCTGGCCAGACAGGGATATGAATTAATGGACAAAAAACGCAACATTCTGATGCGGGAACTACTACGCCTGATTGATGAGGCAGACGCCATTCAAAAAGAAATCGACGGAACTTTCCGAACCGCTTATGCCGCCCTGCAAACGGCCAATATTGAGCTTGGAATCCATCTGGTAGAAGAAATCTCCCTTTCCGTGCCCATCGAAGATTCTGTCTCGATAAAAATAAGAAGTATTATGGGAACGGAAATTCCACTGGTGGAATATGATCCCTCCCCCAGTGTCCCCACTTACGCCTACTACAGCACTTCCTCCTCTCTGGACGAAGCCAAACTGGCCTTTGAGAAAGTAAAGGAATTGACTTTACGCCTTTCCATGATTGAAAATTCCGCCTACCGGCTTGCCTCAAATATCCGAAAAACCCGAAAAAGAACAAACGCCCTGAAAAATATTACCATTCCGGCCTATACGGATCTTATAAAAAGTATTCAAAACACTTTGGAGGAGAAAGACCGTGAAGAATTTACCCGCCTGAAAGTAATCAAAAGCCAGCAAAAGCCGAAAAAATAGGAAAAGCCCGCATCCCCAACAGAGAAATGCGGGCTTTTCTATTGACTTTTACCCTTGCATCTTGTAGAATTTAAAGTGATTTAATATTTTTGTAAATATTTGATAACATGTATGAATCAAGAACAACACGGTTGTTCGACCGCAATAAGGAGTATATATGAAGAAAAGGGTAATAACCGCCCTTTTCCTTGCCGGCATGATTGGCAGCACAGTTCCCGGACTGCATGCGGATGCGGCATGGAAAAGCGACGCAAATGGCAGGGATTACACCGTAAAAGGCAGCCCCGGATATGCCGTCGGCTGGAAAAAAATCGGGCAATACCGCTATTACTTTAACACAGACAAATACGCAGCGACCGGCTGGACGCTGATCGGCAAGGAATGGTATTACTTTGACATTCGGGGCCGGATGCTTACAAACACATGGGTCGACAGTTCTTATCTTGGTCCTGACGGGAAAATGGTAAAAAGCACCGTGGTAGACGGCGTCCAGATCGATGCGAACGGAAACAGGCTCATAAACGAAGGTTTCGATTCTTCCGGTACAGACGCCCCGGTAAATACCTGGGTTTCGAAAGATGGAAACTGGTATTATTATGATTACCAGGGAAAACTTGCCACCGGGCTTTTAAAGATCAAAGATACCACTTATTACATGAACCCGCAGACCGGAGCCAGACAGAGCGGCGTCATCAAAATCGGGAAAAGCTACTACTATTTCGATCCCCAGACAGGGGCGCAGAAAACGGGTTATATTGTCCTTGCGGATGGCACGGCATATTATTTCAGCCCTAAGACGAAGGCTGCTCTCAAAGGATGGCACAAGATCAGCAAAAAATATTATTATTTTAATTCAAAAGGCGTTCTGCAAAGAAACCGGTGGATCAATAAGAAATATTATGTAGACCAGCTCGGACGACGCTGTTACGGCTGGCTTACTCTGGGAAACAAAACCTGGTATCTGAATCCAAAAACCGGGACAAAGACCAAAGGCGCTGCCAGAATCGGCAATTTCAATTATTATTTCAAATCCAACGGCGTCATGATGCGAAACAGATGGTTCCGGAAACACTACTATCAATCCGACGGAAAAATGGCGGTCAGGCAATGGGTAAATAACCAGTACGTGAACGCCTCCGGATATGTCACCAAGACAAAGGGCGCCGGATTCTTCAATCAGAACAAAAAGACCTATTATATCCGCCCGGATCTTACCATGGCGCAAAACGGCTGGGAACAAATTAACGGAAAATGGTATTTCTTTAAATCCAACGGCGTTCTCCTGAAGAACGCCTGGAAATCCGGTTATTATGTCGATGCTGACGGTGTTCGCATACTCGACAGGTTTTACACGATCGACCGGGTCACATACCTGTTCCTGGCAGACGGGACTCTTGCAAAAGGACTGGTCGATTA
The DNA here is from genome assembly GCA_905200565.1 of uncultured Lachnospiraceae bacterium. The sequence goes on along the minus strand of CAJKKX010000253.1, from coordinate 1,600 downwards.
TAAAGAGAACCGCTACTATCTCGATCCGTCAACAGGCGCGATGAAAACCGGATTCTATCTCCTGGACGGCGTCAACTATTACTTTGATCCCTCCACAGGAGCAATGGCCAGAAATACCGTTCTTACCATTAACGATTCCGTGTATTCTTTCGACGCCAACGGCGCCGCCACCCTGGATGCCAGCGGATACGCACTGGGGCGGGCGATTGCAGAATATGCCCAGAGGTTTATCGGTTATCCGTATTCATACGGCGGGGCAACCGATCTGACAAAAGGAGTTGACTGTTCCGGTTTTACAAAGCTGGTGTTTCAGCATTTCGGAATCAACATCCCCAGAACCTCGCAGGCACAGGCGTTAGGAAATGCCTCCAAAGAAGCGGGCGGCCCCTTTGCAGAAGTGAAATTCGTATCCGAAAAAGAGCTTTTGCCAGGCGACATCATTGGTTATTATTATAACGCCCCTTCCCATGTGGCGATCTACATTGGAAATGGAAAGGTAGTACATGCTTCCAACAGCCAGCCTTATCCGAAAGGCGGTATCAAAATATCGGATTATGATTTGGGAAATCCCAAGAACATTACGAAGATCATGCGCTACTGGTAACAAACAGGCGTCTCCATCACGGAGGCGCCTTTCTTTTGCAGGAACATCCTTCAAACACAATAATACCTGTTTATTCTACATTTTTTCTTCCATATTCCGAATATTCAAATGTCAATAGTTTTTTTGTGTTTTTCCCACGAAAAATGTATTTTATCTCTTCTGTACAAAACGAACGTTCTTCAAAAATACTATGTAAACCAGTTAAAAACAATACAAAAATGTGGATAATGTGTATAACTTCGTGTATAACTCAAATTCGCCCTGTTTTTGGCTTTTTTGCTTGTGGATAACTTTTCCGCAGGCGTTGACAATTTTTTCCTGAAGTAACAGAAAGTGTCATATTTTGTGCACTTTGTACAAGGCACGAATTCTTTTCATTTTATTAAGAAATTGTTACATCTGTAAATTCATTGTAATATTTAAAGTTGTCGCACTTTTTCTATCTAACGAAAAGGAGCTTCCATCGTCAGCCCCCTCTGCTTATAAAGACAGCAAAAAACCTGTCTCTTTCGAAACAGGTTTTCCTTCTATGTATGCTATTCTTTAGTCAATATAGCTTCTTGCTGCACATGGCGTACGGTATCCGATACTGGAAACGATAATACCGGTTCTCTCATTACTTGCATGTACGACCTGGCCGTTTCCTATGTACATCGTCACATGGCCGATTCCATAATCTCCATTTCCGCTGTAGAATAACAGATCACCCGGCTGGATATTGGAAAGGCTCACCGGTCTGCCGCCGTTGGACTGCGCACCCGCCGTACGTGGGATGGAAATTCCAAAGTTAGCCATGACAGACTGTGTAAATCCGGAACAATCGGTTCCGTTTGTCAGGCTTGTTCCGCCATACACATATGGATTTCCAACAAACTGTAAGGCAAAGTTTACAATTGACTGTCTTGTACCGGAAGTACTGCTGTAATCCGTTGTCGTCGCCTGAGAAGCCACATCCGCCTGCTCCTGAGCCGCCGCGTCTGCCTTTGCCTGGGCTTC
>CAJKKX010000252.1 GCA_905200565.1 uncultured Lachnospiraceae bacterium | reverse complement strand
TACCGGCTTAAGGAGCTGTTTCTTCCAGCCCCTGGCTGAAAAAGAATACCGTGAGACAAATCCCCTTAAGGTATTTGAGGATGTATTCTCTGTGATCCTGGACCGGAAGGAGAATCCAAAGGAAGGTTCCTATACCAACTATCTGTTTGACAAGGGGATCGACAAGATCTTAAAAAAGGTGGGAGAGGAAGCGACGGAGATCGTCATCGCCGCGAAGAATCCTGATCCGGAGGAGATCAAATACGAGATTTCTGATTTTCTATATCATGTGATGGTGCTCATGGCAGAAAAAGGCGTCACCTGGCAGGATATTACAAAAGAACTGGCACAGCGATAATTCGTATCCCCCGGCGTTCTATCTTTTGTCTCAGAAAGATAGAATGCCGGGGGTCTTTTTTTCTGTTTGAAGAATAGAATGAAGGGAATGTATTTTGAACGGAAAGAAGGAATGCCCTGTGATCGATGAGTCAATGGAAGGAGGCAATACGCTTGCGGAACAGATACTGGAGAGCGAATTTCAAGATCAGTGCGGATGCCGTATCGGATATCTGGAGCAGGAGTCCGAAAAGAAAGAAGAAACGCTCCATTCCGGCAGCACGTTTACTCTGCGTCTGCTGCTTTCACTGATTCTCTTTTGCAGTTTTTTCTGGCTGCATAAAGAGCAGAAAACACTTTTCGGATACCGGACGGAAAAAGTAGCGGAAATTCTCAGTCAAAACACGGACTTGCAGGCCCTTTCAAAGTCTGTTAAAATGATAGGCGAGGAGAGATAAACATGTAAGAAACGAAAGGGGATTGTATATGACACGGAAGATAAGAAAAAAGGGGCTCAAAACGCTTTTTCTGACCTGCTGTGTAATGATGGCGGCGGTCTGCGTTCCGGTAAATACCGCACAGGCGGCGCTGTCTGGAGAATGGGTGGCGGAAGGGGGCGCCCGCTACTATTTGGTCAATGGAGAGAAGGTTCGCGGACTGAAAAAGATTGGAAGATATAAGTATTATTTCAATCTTAAGACTGGTAAGATGCTAAAAAGCAAATGGAAAAAGATAGATAATCAGTACTATTTTTTCAAATCTGACGGACGAATGGCAAAAAATCAGTGGATCAGCAAAAAGTATTATGTGAATGCTGCCGGCGTCCGTGTAAAAAACTGCTGGGTAGGAAATAAATTTATCGGGGAAGACGGAAAGTGGATTAAAAATTTTAAAGGCGGATGGCAGCAGATCGGCGGCAAATGGTATTATTATACAGCGAAAGGGAAAAAGAAAACGGGATGGCTCACTTATAAAGGAAACCGTTATTATCTGGATGCAAACGGGGTACGCCTTACGAAAAAACAGACGCTGAACAATAAGACCTACTATTTTACCAAAAAGGGAGCGATGAAAAGCAGCAGTTGGATAAAAAGCGGCGGCTGGTATTATTATGCGAATGCAAAAGGCGTGCTGAATACAAAAGAACGGATCAATGCAAGAACCAGAAGCGCGGCTACCATTATAGAATATAACAGCGGCACTTTAAAAGTGAGAATCCAGAAATTCGGAAATTACGGCACTTATTACTGGACGGCACATGTGCAGATCAGCAACCCCGGCCAGATGAAAGCAGCGCTTTCTTATGGTACATATGGCGGTACAAGACAACGTACCTCCGAAGCAGTAAAAAGCAATCATGCGGTCATTGGCATTAATGGAAGCGCTTTTTCTTATGAATCCGGAAAACCGGGATTTGACGCTGTAATGCTAAAAAACGGAAAGATTTATAATAAGGCGCTTGGCACCAGCTATTCTCTGATGGCAATTGCTAATGACGGCACCATGTTCAGCCCCCCGCAGGGACTCAGTGCGAGCCAGCTAAAAAAGAACGGCGTGCGGGACACCTTTAACTTTGGACCGATTCTCCTGAAAAACGGAAAAGCGGCGTCTCTCTACGACCAGGGCTATCCACAGGTCTATGCAAGTCCTGATATGACAGGGAGATACCCACGCTCCGCAGCAGGCATGATTGCTCCTGGTAATTATGTGCTGCTGGTATCAAACGCGCCAGGGCTTACCCTGGATCAGATGCGGGCGATCTTCCGTCAGTATGGCTGTGTCTATGCCTACAATATGGACGGCGGCGGCTCTGCCACGATGTCGTATAACGGTTATGTGCTAAACAGTCCGACCGACGGAGTGGAACGGCCCTGTGGAGATTTTCTGCTGTTTACAGAATGATGGAATCTGTTTATAATGTGTTTCAGAGTAACCTACAGATAGTTTATAGAAAAGGAATAGAAAAGCATGAGAAAATTGGCTTTAGATGAAGAAATCCTAATGCAGATAGAAAAGCCTGCCCGCTATATTGGCAATGAGGTCAATTCTGTGATGAAAGATAAAAAGAAAATTGCGATCCGCTTTGCCATGTGCTTTCCGGACGTGTATGAAATCGGAATGTCCCATCTGGGAATCCAGATTCTCTATGACATGTTTAACCGCCGGGAGGACATCTGGTGCGAGCGGGTATATTCCCCTTGGACAGACCTGGACAGGATTATGAGGGAGAGAAACATTCCGCTGTTTGCACTCGAATCCCAGGATCCTCTAAAGGAATTTGACTTCATAGGAATTACTATCCAGTATGAAATGTGTTATACAAACATCCTTCAAATCCTTGATCTGAGCGGCATTCCGCTGATGGCAGGCGAACGTACGGAGAATGACCCGATCGTGATCGGAGGCGGACCCTGCACGTATAATCCGGAGCCGCTGGCTGATTTCTTTGATCTCTTCTATATCGGAGAGGGGGAAACGGTATACTTTCAACTGATGGATTTGTATAAAGAATACCGGGAGCAGAAACTGGGAAGAAAAGCGTTCCTCCATGAGGCGGCGAAGCTTCCGGGTATTTATGTACCTTCCATGTATCAGGTTTCTTACCATGAGGACGGAACGATTTCTTCCTTTGCGCCAATTTATGAGGATATTCCGGCCGTGATTGAAAAGCAGATTGTTATGGATATTACGGATACGTATTATCCGAAAGCGCCGGTCGTGCCGTTTATCAAGGCAACACAGGACCGTGTCGTTTTGGAAATTCAGAGAGGATGTATCCGCGGATGCCGTTTCTGCCAGGCCGGTATGCTTTACCGGCCGCTGCGGGAGCGTAAGCTTTCCATGCTGAAAGAATATGCCAAAGAGATGCTGAAAAATACGGGACACGAGGAGATTTCTTTAAGCTCTTTAAGCTCCAGTGATTATTCGGAACTGGAAGGACTTGTTCATTACCTGATGGATGAGTTTAAGGGACAGGGCGTAAATATTTCGCTCCCGTCTCTGCGCATTGACGCTTTTTCTCTGGATGTCATGAGCAAGGTACAGGATGTGCGAAAAAGCAGTCTTACCTTTGCGCCGGAGGCTGGTTCCCAGAGAATGCGGGATGTTATTAATAAAGGGCTGACCGAAGAAATTATTTTAGATGGCGCCGGACAGGCATTTGAGGGCGGATGGAACCGTGTAAAGCTTTATTTTATGCTGGGACTGCCTACAGAAACAGAAGAAGATATGAAGGGCATCGCGCATCTGGCAGATAAAATCGCCAGACGTTACTATGAGATCCCGAAGGAACAGAGAAACGGAAAATGCCAGATTACCGTGAGCACTTCCTTCTTCGTTCCAAAGCCGTTCACCCCGTTCCAATGGGTTCCGATGAATACGAAGGAAGAATTTCTGGCAAAGGCAAAGATCGTCAATCAGGAAGTAAAAGAGCAGTTAAACAAGAAGAGTATCAAATACAACTGGCATGAAGCGGACGTTTCTGTGCTGGAAGGGGTTCTCGCAAGAGGGGATCGGAGAGTCGGCGCATCGATTTTACGGGCGTATGAAAAAGGCTCCCTTTACGACGCCTGGGGCGAAAATTATGATAACGGCCTATGGATGTCAGCTTTTGCAGAGACAGGGGTTGATCCTGATTTTTATACCTGCCGTCTCCGTGAGGAATGTGAGATTCTTCCGTGGGATTTTATCAATATCGGCGTGACAAAGAAATACCTCTGGCGGGAGTGGGAGAATGCTCAGGCAGAGAAAGTGACAAAGAACTGCCGCATGGGGTGTTCCGGATGCGGCGCCATGAGCTTTGGAGGAGGTGTCTGCATTGAAAATCAGAATTAAATTCGGCAAATACGGC
>CAJKKX010000251.1 GCA_905200565.1 uncultured Lachnospiraceae bacterium | reverse complement strand
TTCCTATTTCAATTATTTCAGAAATCTTACGGATGTAGAGCTGATGTGGACAGGTGAGTGGGTGTGCCATCCGGCGTCGCAGAATACTTTTACGAACTTTAAAGAAAAGACAGGAAGAGAAGCTTTCATGTGGCTGAACTGGCCGGTAAATGATGTAAACCATAAACGTCTTGTCATGGGGCCGGCGGAAACAGGAATTCTAAGTCCAGGTCTGACGGATTTCAGAGGAATCGTGACCAATCCTCTGGAGCAGGCTGAGGCGTCCAAGACTTCCCTGTTTGCGATTGCGGATTTTGCATGGAACACGGAGGATTTCTCGTGCTTTACCAGTTGGGAGAACGGTTTTCAGTATATTGATCCGGGCGCGCCGGAAGCGCTGGCAGAACTGTCCAGGCATCTGACGAATCCAAGTCCGGGCGGAATTACATCGATGGGAGAATCAACGGCGCTGACCCCGTACCTTACGGCGTTTACAAATGCTTATAACGCCGGAGAGGACATTACAGAGAGCGGTACGGCGTTGATTGAGCAGTTTGAAAAAATCGTTGCGGCAGCCGATGAGTTCCAGGAGAACGGTGTAAACGAGAACCTGAAAGACGAGATGAAACCGTGGGTAGATTCCCTGCGTTATATTTCTAAAGCATGTATCGGTTATATTCGGACGGCTATGGGACTGAAGGCAAACGACGCAGACGCAATATGCGGGAATTATCTGAGTGCGGTTAATAATTATAAAGCGTCTCAGAGATGTGAGTCCCCGATTCTCAGTGGCGATGAGATCGGAACACAGACTGTCGAGGCCGGAGCTATGAAGATCATGCCGTTTGCGGAGACGATGGATAACGCCGTGAAAGAAGAAGCCCTGGCGGTTTTGAACAATAATTTCAGCGGCGGAACGGCAGGCGGCGAAACGTCTGATACAGCAAGTGTCATCCATGCAGGACTTGGCGGCTTCCATCAGGGAAATGCAGCGAATATCATTGATGGGAATGACAGCACATTTGCATGGTTTAATGCAAATGTTTCTTCAAATGGCTATGTAGGCGTCGATCTGGGCGATGTATACAGACTGGATAATATCCGGGTTCTTCAGGGAAGAAATGATACGGATGGTGATATTTTCTCTTCCAGCGTGCTGGAATATTCTATGGATGGTGAAAACTGGACGTCGATCGGAAATTTCAGCGGAAGGACAGTCGAGACAAACGTTCTGGATCAGGTCATTAACGCACGCTATGTCCGTTTGCGGACGCCGAGCGCTACGGCAAAGTGGTATGCGATCCGTGAATTTACTGTCACCACACGCCCGGTTGAATATCGGGTATATACCAATGTGGACGCATATCGGGAATACACGGTAAGTATGGGGAAAAATACGGCGTCTATTCCGGAAATCGAAGAAGCGCTTGCTTTGCAAGCAGGAGAATATATTGGATTGGAATTCCCGAATGCCAGAGAGATCACTTCTCTGACTGCCGACTATACAGAAAAAGATAAGCTGACGCTGGAATACGGCTACAATGGATTTGAATGGTATCCGGTGGAAAGTTCCTTTGAGACGCTGGATGCGAAATATATCCGCATTACCAATAAAGGGGCAGCGGAGGTATCCTTTAATCTGAAAAGCCTTTTGGCAGAAAGCAGTGGAAAGAACAGAAGTCTGTTTGCTGTTCCGGAAGGAAAAGAGGGAAATGCAGCCTCGAATGCAGCGGATGGTTCGATTCTGACATCCTTTGCGGCAGCGGAAGGAAGCGGTGAGCTGACCTGGAGAGTCGAAGCAGGTTCGGCGGACTCTCTCTACATTTTACAGGATGCTTCCGTAATGTCCAATGCGAAGGTAATGGTTCGCACCAATGCCGGAGCCTGGAAGCAAATCGGAAATCTTTCAAAGAGCCTGAATGTATTTGAGAATCTTTTGCTGTACGGTCCGGTGAATGAAGTAAAGATCGCATGGGAGAAAAATGGCCCTGTCATCTACGAAATGTATACAAAGAAAGAGGAAAGAACAGAGAAAGAGCTTCTTTCCGCAATCATAAACGAAGCAGAGAATCAGGAATCGGCTCTTTACAGCGAAGAATCCTACCGTGAGTTCGTAAAGGCCGCAACGGCAGCGAAAGCCGTGCTTCAGAATGCGTCGGCATCGGAGGCAGAAGTGAAGGCGGCGCTGGAGAGTATGTATGCGGCAGCAGGAAAGCTGATTCTGAAATCAGAAGCGGCAGAACAGGAAAAACAGGCTCTGGCAAAAGCGCTGACAGAAGCGCTGAACGGTGCAAAGACACTGTTTGACAAAGGAAAAGGGAAATACACGGAAGCAAGCTGGAATGCGTTCACATCCGCATACCAGGCAGCGTCAAGGGCTTCTGGAAAAGAGGATATTTCCGTACTGAATAAGCTTCTCGCAGACCTTCAGACAGCACAGAAGGGTCTCACAGAGGAAAAGGCGGAACCGCCAAAACCAGTATTGAAAAAAGGCGATACGGGAGTTTGGAAGCAGATGATGTATCGCGTGACGGATTCTGCGAAAAAGCAGGCGGAGGTTCTCGGCCCCGTGAATAAGCTCATGAAAACAGTGACGATTCCGGCGAGTGTGAAGATAAAAGGCGAGACTTGCTCCGTAACAGGGGTAGCGAATAAGGCATTCTCAGGAATGAAGAAGCTGACAACTGTCACGATCGGAAAGAATGTACAGAAGATCGGAAGACGTGCTTTCTATAATGACAAAAAGCTGAAAAAGATCACGATAAAGTCTAAGATGCTGAAAAAGGTTGCGAAAGACGCACTGAAAAAGACATATGCGAAAGGGACGATTAAAGTGCCGAAGAGTAAGAAAAAGGCATATGCAAAGCTGTTTAAAAATCGGGGACAGAAGAAAATCAAATAGCAGGAAATAAGTAAGGTGCGGTTTGGCTTTGAAAAGAATATTACAAAGCCAAACCGCAAAAAAAAGGAAAAAGTTCAGACAATTCCTTGACAAAATTTTGTTTTAGGTGTATATTATATAGTATAAAAGAAAAGGTTTTGATTACTGACGGATAGAAGTGGAGTACCACGGGGAAATCAAAATTATATGTGGTCGACCGTCTGGGCAGCATTTCAAGGTTTAAGAGTGTTGCTTTTTTTATATTATAAAAGAAGAAAGCAAAGCGGCAAACCGAGACAACAGTTTATCAAAACCAAGTAGAGCAGACGTTATGCGTAAAGTGTCACAGAAGAGGGAGGCTTTCTGTGAACGAAGGTTCGCCGCGTCATAAGGTCGCTTCCGCTACTGCGTAAATTGTGGGCATTTTGTCCATTCCTTTGCGCGGCATTTTTTTGCCCAAAAACAGCAAAATCCCGTAAAAATGCGGAAAAATGAAAGGAGATTTTTTAATTATGGGTTACAAATCAGACATTGAAATCGCACAGGAAACAACGATGGCGCCAATCACTGAGATTGCTGCAAAAGCAGGTATTGACGAGAAATATCTGGAGCAGTACGGCAAGTACAAAGCAAAAATCGACTACAACCTGCTCAAAGAATCCAAGAAGGAAAACGGAAAACTTATTCTGGTAACAGCGATTAACCCGACGCCGGCAGGCGAGGGAAAAACCACTACAACCGTAGGTCTGGCAGACGGTATGCAGAAGCTGGGAAAAAATGTTATGGTAGCGCTTCGTGAGCCGTCCCTGGGGCCTGTATTTGGCGTAAAAGGCGGAGCGGCAGGGGGCGGTTATGCGCAGGTAGTTCCGATGGAGGATATTAATCTTCATTTTACCGGTGACTTCCATGCGATCGGCGCTGCAAATAACCTTCTGGCAGCAATGATTGACAATCATATTTTCCAGGGAAATGCCCTGAACATTGACCCGAGAAAAATCACATGGAGAAGATGTGTGGATATGAACGACCGTCAGCTTCGTAATGTGGTAGACGGACTGGGCGGAAGAACAAACGGTATGCCAAGAGAAGATGGATATGACATTACCGTTGCTTCTGAGATTATGGCAGTTTTATGTCTGGCAAGCGATATCACAGATCTGAAAGCAAGACTTTCCAGAATCATCATCGGTTATACATATGGAAAACCGTCAGAGCAGAAACCGGTTACAGCAGGCGACCTTCATGCAGAGGGCGCTATGACCGCACTTCTTAAAGATGCCCTGAAGCCAAACCTTGTACAGACACTGGAGCATGTACCGGCCATCGTACATGGCGG
>CAJKKX010000250.1 GCA_905200565.1 uncultured Lachnospiraceae bacterium | reverse complement strand
CGTTTCCCCCCGACCTGTGTACGGAAGGAACGCAATCTCCCCGCCAAACCGTGATTTGACTTCTTTTACGAAGAGTATAGCATGTTGTCACTTGACATGCAATTTGAATTTGACTATGATAAGGTCAGCAGATACTATGGAAGAGAGAAAAATTTTTAAATGAAATTTATAGATAAAGTGAAAAATTATTACCGGGAGCATGGCGCGGCAGGCGTGGTATGGCGGAGCGTGGAGAAACTTACCGGCATACGTCCCGGAGCTATCTCTTATGAGAAGTGGATTCGTCAGAATTCCCGGCAGGAAACAGAGCTTGAAAGGCAGAGGACGGAAGAATTTGCGTATATGCCATTGTTCAGCATCGTAGTTCCGCTGTACCGGACGAAGGAACAGTATCTTCGGGAGCTGATTGCGTCAGTCCAGGAGCAGACGTATACAAACTGGGAGCTGTGTCTGTCAGACGGGAGCGGCGCGGATACTCCTTTAAAAGAGATTCTGGAGGAATACAGCCGTGCAGACGCCCGCATCCATGTGGTACATGCGGATGCTCCGCTTGGGATTTCGGAGAATACCAATGCTGCTATCCAGGAGGCATCGGGGGATTATCTGGCGTTTGCCGATCATGATGACCTTCTGGCGCCGGAAGCGCTCTATGCGTGCGTGCGCAGGCTGAATGAAGAGAAAATCTGCGACGTCCTGTATTCGGATGAAGACAAGATTTCCGTGGATGGGAAAAAAAGGTTTGATCCGCAGTTTAAGCCGGATTTTAACCTGGATCTTCTGCGGAGCATGAATTATATCTGCCATTTGTTTGTGGTAAAGAAAAGTCTGGCAAAGCGGGCGGGGTATCTGGACGCAGCCTATGACGGGGCGCAGGATTACGATTTTATTTTCCGGTGTGTGGAACAGGCGGAAAACATCTGCCATATGCCTGAGATTTTGTATCACTGGCGCTGCCATCCGGATTCCACGGCGGAGAATCAGGAGAGCAAGCTTTATGCTTTTGAAGCGGGGCGGCGTGCGGTACAGGCGCATCTGGAACGCATGGGCATCCGCGGGGAAGTGCGTCAGGCAGAATATCTTGGACTGTATCGGACAGCTTATTTTACAGAAGGAGCTCCTCTGGTATCTGTTCTGATTCCGAACAAAGACCATGCGGAGGACTTAAGGCGCTGTGTCGCTTCGATGCTGGAAAAATCGGATTATCAGAATTATGAAATTATTCTGATAGAAAATAACAGTGAAAAAGAAGAAACCTTTGCTTGTTACCGGGAACTGGAGAATATGGATGCGAGGATACGGACAGTGAAATATACGGGGCACTTTAATTATTCCGCAATCAACAACCTGGGCGTGCGCGCTGCATCCGGAGAATATCTGCTGTTTCTGAATAATGATACGGAGCTGATTAGCGGAAACGCTATGGAAGAGATGCTTGGCATCTGTGCCAGAGAGGATGTGGGCGCTGTCGGAGCCAGACTTTATTATGCGGATGACACGGTTCAGCATGCAGGCGTAGTCCTGGGCATGGGCGGCGTTGCGGGACATATCTTTTCCGGCGAACGCCGGAGCGCTACGGGATATGGACGGAGAATGATTTGCACACAGGATATGAGCGCGGTGACGGCGGCCTGCATGATGGTAAAGAGAAGCGTGTTTGAGCAGATTGGCGGGTTTGATGAAGAATTGGAAGTAGCGTTTAACGATGTGGATCTGTGTCTGAAAATCCGGAAAGCGGGGTATCAGATCGTTTACACGCCCTTTGCAGAACTTTACCATTATGAATCGAAGTCGAGAGGGGCTGAGAACACGCCGGAAAAGGTGGAAAGGTTTCATGGGGAGATTCGCCGCTTTGTACGCAGGTGGGGAGAGGTTCTGGAAAAAGGAGATCCTTTTTACAATCCGAATCTGTCCCTGAAAAGAACCGATTTTTCGCTGAGGGATAAAAAAACGGAACCCCGGATTGGAGTGCCGGAAATTTATAAAAATATATAAGGAAGAGAAACCAATGATAAATTTTAATATCCCGCCTTTTGTGGGAAAAGAACTGGAATATATAAAAGAAGCGATTGCACATGGGAAGATCAGCGGGGACGGCATTTTTACCGCAAAATGCTCCGAATGGATGCGGAAGGAATACGGGCTTAAGCATGTGCTGCTGACGACTTCCTGCACACATGCGCTGGAGATGGCGGCGGTACTTAGCGATGTACAGCCGGGGGACGAGGTCATCCTTCCGTCGTACACGTTTGTGTCCACGGCGGACGCCTTTGTACAGCGGGGGGCGAAGCTGGTATTTGTGGATATCCGTCCGGAAACGATGAACCTGGATGAGCGGCTGATTGAGGAGGCTGTTACCGGGAAAACAAAAGCGATCGTTCCCGTACATTATGCCGGCGTGAGCTGTGCGATGGATGAGATTATGGAGATCGCCCACCGCTATGATTTGAAGGTTATCGAGGATGCCGCACAGGGCGTCGGTGCATACTATAAGGGAAGGGCGCTGGGAAGCATCGGGGATTTCGGATGCTACAGCTTCCATGAAACGAAAAATTACTCGATGGGCGAGGGAGGAGCCATTACTTTTGGCTCAGATGAAATGATAGACGCTGCGGAAATTCTGCGTGAAAAGGGAACGAACCGGAGCAAATTTTTCCGGGGGCAGATTGATAAGTACCGCTGGGTGGACTACGGCTCTTCGTACCTTCCAAGCGATATGAACGCCGCCTATCTCTGGGCGCAGCTTGAGGCGGCGGATGAGATCAGAAAGGACAGGCTGGAAAGTTTCGCCTGCTATGAGGAGGCATTGAAGCCGTTAAAGGAGAAGGGATTTATCGAGCAGCCGTTTATTCCGGATTATGCAGAGCACAATGCGCATATGTACTATATCAAAGTGAAGGATCTGGAAACCAGGACAAGACTGATTTCTTACCTCAGGGAGCAGGGAATCCAAACGGTATTTCATTATGTTCCCCTGCACACGGCTCCGGCGGGACAGAAGTTCGGGCGTTTCCATGGGGAGGACCGCTATACGACAAAGGAAAGTGAAAGACTTCTGAGACTCCCCATGTACTATCGGCTGAGACGGGAAGACAGGGAGAAGGTTGCGGACGGAATTCTTTCATTTTTTAAGGGATAAGGAGAAGCTATGAACTTTGGGAGCATGGCAAAACGCCTGACTTTTTATAATATCAAAAAGGGGTTTCTGTATCTGAAACGTTACGGCATAAAAGATTTTCTGATACGTCTTACGGAGCGTTTTACGGATGCGGAGGCAGACTATGACAAATGGTTCCGGTCAGGATGCCTGACGGAAATGCAAAGAGAGCAGCAGAAAAGCCGGAGATGGGAAACGGAGCCCAAAATCAGCATTGCGGTGCCTGTGTACCGGACGCCGGAAGTTTTTCTGCGTCAGATGATGGAATCCGTTCAGAAACAGACCTACGAAAACTGGGAGCTGTGTCTGGCGGATGGAAGCGGTGAGGATCATGAGCCGGAGCGGATCATCAGGGAGTATCAGAAAGCCGATCCACGCATCCGTTATGTGCGTCTGGAGAAAAACGAAGGGATTGCCGGAAATACGAATGCGGCCTTAGCAATGGCGCATGGGGATTATGCGGCGCTTTTCGATCATGACGATCTTCTGACGGAGAATGCGCTTTACGAGGTCGCACAAGCTATAGAGGAAAAGGGCGGACCGGATTTGATCTATACGGATGAAGATAAGGTAAGCGCAGATTTGAAAGAGTATTTTCAGCCGAATTTTAAGCCAGATTTTAATTTGGATTTGCTGCGGGCAAATAATTATATCTGCCATTTGCTGGTAGTAAAAAAGGAGCTGCTGGAACGTGTCGGCGGGCAACGGGAAGATTATGACGGAGCGCAGGATTATGACTTTATTTTCCGCTGTATAGAGGCTGTCAGCCTGGAAGAGATCTGTCATGTACCGAAGATCCTGTATCACTGGAGATGTCATATGAATTCCGTTGCGGCAAATCCAGAGAGTAAGACGTATGCGTATGAAGCCGGATGCCGTGCAATTCAGGAACATTACAGAAGAGTTGGTATTGAGGCTGAAGTGGAGATGACGAAACATCCGGGCTGGTATCGCAGTCATGTGAAGATTCAGGGTGAGCCGCTTGTTTCCATCCTTATTCCAAATAAAGACCACATTGATGATCTTGAAAAATGTCTTTCTT
>CAJKKX010000249.1 GCA_905200565.1 uncultured Lachnospiraceae bacterium | reverse complement strand
AGGCAAGCGAGCCGCAGAAATACACGCGGAAATACAGCACCGAATTTGGAAGCACATTTTCCGGCGTTCCCATCCAGATGAGAATCTGTGGGGCAAGAAAAATGCCGAGCACCATCAGAAGAAGTCCGCACACGATACCGAAGGAAACGGTCGTGTGGATGGATTTCTGCGTCGTCTCATAATCTTTTGCTCCGAAATAGCGTGCGGTGACGACGCCCGCGCCGAGGGCGATCCCGTTAAAAAATCCCACCATCAGAAAAATAAGGCTTCCGGAGGAGCTGACAGCGGCAAGCGCCTCGCTGCCGAGAAAATTTCCGACGATCAGAGAATCCGCCGTATTATAAAGCTGCTGAAACAGATTTCCGAGAAACAGCGGGAGGGCAAAAGAGATGATCCGCTGCGGGATCGGGCCCTCTGTCAGCAGTGTCTGATGCTGCTGGTGATGGTGTATGTTAATATGTAAAAAGTGGTGATTGTGGTGCGGCATGTTCAGATATCCTTTCCTTAAAAAATGCGCTTCCTTTGCGCTGCAGGAAACAAAAGTCCTGTGCAAACAGTAAGAGCGCTTTACTATCATATCACAAAGAATAAAAAATGTAAATTTTTTTGCTTTGGCTGCATCCTTTTTTCCTTTCGGCACGTCTAATGATTGTAAAAAGAAAAAAGACCGGTCTTTGAAACGCCGGGCGCCGCCAGGTATAAGCAAAAAGCGGCGAGGCGTAGTTTACAGATATGGAGGTGTAAATTTGGAACATCTGGTGAAAAAGGCACAGCACGAGAACGACGCGGAGAGCTTCATACAATTGATGGAGCTGAACCGGCAGAGTATGCTAAAGGTTGCCCGCTCTTATCTGACGAGCGAGCAGGACGTCGCTGATGCTATGCAGGATACGATTCTGACCTGTTACGAAAAATTACATACGCTGCAGCAGCCGCAGTATTTTAAGACCTGGCTGATCCGCATCGTGATCAACCGGTGCAAGGATATCCTGCGGCAAAACCATAGAGAAGAGCTTCCGGGGGAGCTGGAGGCGCAGGCGGTAACGGATGAAAGCTTTGCGGATGTGGAATTTCGGGAGCTTTTGCAGCAGATCGATGAGAAGTATCGGACGATCCTGGTGCTGTACTATGTGGAGGGCTTCAACACGAAAGAAATCGCCGGACTGCTTGACATGAACGAGCACACAGTGAAGAGCAGGCTGGTACGTGCCAGAAAAAAGTTCGCGATGCAATTAGAGACGAAGGAGGCGGGAGCGATTTATGGATAGAAAATACTCAAAAGCGGAAATGAAACGGATTCTGCGCCGGGATATCAGCACGTCGGCGCTTACAGAGCAGAAGATCCAGGAGGCGTACAGCTTCGTGCGCGCAGATGCGGCAATGAAGCGGCAGACGGAGCGCATGTACCAGAGCAGCGCGGCGGCAGGAAACGTGAACGGACGGGAAGCGGTGCGTGCCGAGGAACAGACGACGGGACGGGAAGCGATGCGTGCCGCGGATAAGCGACGTGCAGGCGGACACAGAGGCAGCGCGGCGCGGCCGGGCAGACGGATGCCGAGACGCTGGGGGGCAGCGGCGGCGGTTCTTGCGGTATCCTCCGTCACAGTCATGGCAATCAATGGCATGTTCTCCAAAACGGTTGAGCAGAGCGAGGATACGCTGAGCTACAAGCTGGAATTTAACTACGAGCTGACGCCAAATGTGATAGATACAGAGCCGGGATATGTTCCGGAGGGATATGAGCAGCAGCCGGGGCATAAACTTACCTGGTGCGCGGATGGCTCCTGGCAGAATGGTTTTACCATATATACCGTCACGGCAAACTATCTGGATCAGCAGTCGGGGCTGCTGGATGTGGACAACGTTGAGAATATCGAAAAAACCACGATCAACGGTATGGAGGCGCACCTGATCACACTGAAAGGCGCTGCAGCCAAAGGATCAAAGTATATGGATAAGCGCATTTATCTGTTCAATGAGAACGATGGGTTTGTATGTATTCTTTTTGGCGGAAACGATCTTTCTATGGAAGAGCTGGTGAAGGTGGCGGAAGGACTGCAGTTCACAAAGCAGGAGGAAACGCTGGAATACATGAGTGCAGAGGATTTGGAAGCGCAGGAGAAAATGATCGAGGAGAGCATTGCGCAGGAGAATGAGGAGCAGCAGGCGAAACTGGAAGCCGGCGTGCCGCAGAAATATATTTATGATGTCGGGGAGAGCTTTGAGATAAAGAATATGTTTGTGGATCCGGAGCAGGAAAAAGATGTCAACACAACCCGGATTGCGGTAAAGAGTGCAGAGGTCATCGACTCCATTGCAGATTATCCGCAGGAAAACTTTTTTAATTACGATGAGGACCTTGCGCCGAAGATCAATGAGGACGGCACGGCAACTTCTTATGCAAGAGTTACCGGTGATGGCGAAGACGATGCGGAGGAGACAACGGAAAATGTAAACCGTAAATTCTTAAAGGTTACGCTTACCGCAGAAAATATCAGCGACGCGGCGATCGATTTCTGGGCGGGTGCTCCGCAGATGGCATATCTGGAGCCGGTTGAAGAGAGTAACTATAAGTATGACACTACCTCGACAATGCCGCTTAACGGGTGGTCGGAGAGCATTGGCTATGATGGCAGGGCAATTTACTTTGACCAGTCGCCGTATGCAGGAAAACTGAATCCGCATTTCTTCTACCGCGATCTGGAAGCAGGGGAAACCCTGGAGTACACCCTGCTCTTTGCGGTCGACGAGGACAGACTGGAAAACCTCTATCTCGTATGGGGTACGAATGGAATGGTTATCCCGGAGGAGGGCGAGACCTACACAGAGCGCTACGTGCGGATGAATGTGGGATAATATGCCGGCAGGGCACAGCAATTAAAGAGCAGTGAGAATATATGACATACGGGGGACGCTTCAGAAATGGAGCGTCCCCTGTTTGCAGATTCACCTGTTGATTTTGGAAAGTGAAATGCGGATATTTTTGACGCTATGGAAATGCAGGGCTTTTTATGCTATACTGATCGGGTAATACAGCCGGGCGTTCAAAGCAGGAGAAATGGTGGTGGGAGATGTGAAAAACTTAAAAGAAGAGACTTCCGATTTGAAAAAGCAGCAAAAGGAAGAACCACAAAAGTATTTCCAGGAGGCGCTGGCGGATTTTGTACATGACGCAGCCAGCGGCGATGCGATCCGCCACCTCTGCGATCTGGGCTATACGACGGACGCTATTATGAAACAGCTCACCTTTCCAACGCCCCGCGAGCGGGTGGAAAAAACGGTGTACCGGCACTTGACGGAGCGCGGCATTCTGCGGGAAAGCCTGCCGGAGCATGCGCGGGAAATCAGCACGGAAGGGCTTTCGGAGCGTGCGCTTTGGGCGCTGCTGCAAAAAGAGATTTTAAGAAGCGGGGAAGAAAACGTTTATGTCTCCTGTCCCTTTGGAACGATCCGGCGGGACCGGGAAGCGCGTCTCTCGCGGATGCTTTCCTGCCTTACGGGACGCGAGCGTGAGTATCTGCTTGGCATCCCCTGGAAACCCGCCGTCATGTATCACCGGCTGAACAGCCGGATGCTGGAAATTTCGGTCAGCCTTGCGCTGTATTCCGATGCGGAGATGAGATTTTATGTATGGAAAGAAACAATATGAGACGTATAGCAATCTCCGCGGCCTGCACATTGCCCGGACAGCTTCAGCCGGATACCAGGGCAGTGCAGACCGCGGAGGATTTTCTGGCGGGAACAGACAGTGTTACCGCGTATATCTGTGAGCAAAAAAGATAGCCGGCATCATCCCATATAAATGGTTACATGATACTCCGTCTTTCCCTCCTCAAGCGGAATCAGATTTCCTTCTATTTCCCTGCCGTCAACGATTATCTTCTGCACGCCTTTCTGCACGCCGTCCGGCTTCTGCACGTCGATGTAGTAGGCGGCTCCCCGGAATTTGCGGACCAGCCGGAAGCTTCCGAAATCCGACGGCACGCAGGGATCGATGATCAGACCGTCACAGGAGGGCTGCACGCCGAGGATCGCCTGGGAAACATTGACAAAGGTCCATGCGGCGGTGCCGGTCAGCCAGCTGTTTTTCGCTTCACCGTGATAATAAGCGTCCGCGCCCGCAACCATCTGGGAATAGACATAAGGCTCTGTCCGATGGATTTCGCTGATGCTTTCCAGGTAAGACGGACAGGTTTTCCGGTAAACCTCAA
>CAJKKX010000248.1 GCA_905200565.1 uncultured Lachnospiraceae bacterium | reverse complement strand
CCGCCGATAAAAATATAGGTAAACAGCATGAGCAGCAGGATACCGAAAAAAGAAATAAAGATTCTCGCTTTTAAAGAAACGCTCCGCAAATTGGTCATTTTTCTGCCTTCCTTTTTAAAATTCCTGTTCTTATTATAAAATTTGTACAAATCATTTGTCAACATAGATGCCGCACAGAAGGGGTGGAGTATTTTGCCGGACAGGAGGACAATAATGAAATGCGGACACAGCAGTTTTGAACAAAGTACCCCTTTCGGTGAAGTATGTCGGTTCAAAAAAGCGCACAGAAAAGATATACTGGATTCATCAAAAAAACATGGAGGTGTGAAAATGAAGAAAAGAAAGCAAACAATTTTAATTGCCGGATTAGCATGTGCGATGGCTCTTGGCGGAGCGGTTTCGGTGGGCGCGAGCGAAAATATGCCGGTGGACGAGAGCGGAAATCCCAGTCCCTTCGGAAAATACGAGGAGCCGGTCACGGTGGAAATCGTTCAGTCGATCAATCCGACGCTTCCGCTCCCGGAAGGCGACAGCGCGACAGACAACTACTTTACCAGATACATCAAGGAAAATCTGAATATTGATATCGCGGTGAAGTGGTCGGCAGCTTCCGCAGATTACAATGAGAAGCTGAATCTGGCGATCGCGGCAAACGACCTGCCGGATGTGTTCGTAGTAAATGAACAGCAATTCCGCAAGCTGCTCAAATCGGATATGCTGGCAGATCTGACGCCGTACTTTGACACCTATACATATGACATCATCAAACAGAACATTGACACGACTGACGGAAAAGCGATGGAAAACATCACTTATGATGGAAAAATCTATGCGATTCCAAATGTGCAGGTGGAAGGTGACGGCTACAATCTGATGTGGATCCGGCAGGACTGGCTGGACGAGCTGGAACTGGAAGCGCCTCAGACTATAGAAGAGCTGGAGCAGGTGGCAAAGGCATTTGTAGATAATAACATGGGCGGAGAAAATACCATCGGAATCCTGGGACCGACGATCAACGGTGCGCTGTACAACACGTTTCTTTCGATTAACAATTTGAACTGCCTGGACGGAATCTTCCAGGCATACCAGAGCTATCCGGGCTTCTGGGTGCAGGATGAGGAAGGAAATGTTGTTTACGGCTCCACGACGCAGGAGACGAAGGAGGCGCTTGCCGAGCTGCAGAAGCTCTACGCAGACGGCGTACTCGACCAGGAGCTTGGCGTGAGAAAAGACGCGGATGAGGCGTGGAAGAGCGGAAAAGCAGGTATCCTGTTCTCCCCGTGGTGGCACGGCTACAACGTAAAGGACTGCATCGCCAACAATCCGGAGGCGGAATGGAAGGCATATGCAGCTCCGGTCGCGGAGGATGGAAACTGGTATCCGAAGCTTGGCGGCGTTGGCAACAGTTACTGTGTGGTGCGCAAGGGCTATGAGCATCCGGAGGCAGCGATTATGCTGAACAACCTGCTTCGAAGAAGCGAGGGCCTCTTCCAGGAGGAGACAAGTCTGGATATGAGCTATTATCCGGGACGCGTTGTTGTTGCTCCGAGCGACGAATGCAGCTTCAGCGTAGAAGCGCTGCGGGCAAAAATGAACGGCGAGGAAATTCCGGAGTACGATCCGCTGAACTACAAGCTGCTTGAAAGCGATTTAAACAGTCTGGAGGAGTGCCTGGAGGCGCCCTACGATGATCTGAGTATTGAAAAATGGAATACCGAAATCATGTCCACCTCCGGAAGCTTCGGAAGACTGTATTCCCTGCTGATGGGCATGTCCGCGGTGGAGGACGCAGAGGAAGCGGGCATTGTAAACAAGGTTTACAGTGTGACCTACACACAGACCGATACGATGGAGCGCAGATGGACGAACCTCAAGAAGAAAGAGGACGAAACCTTCCTGAAAATCATCATCGGCGAGGAACCTCTGGAGGCATTCGACACCTTTGTGGAAGAGTGGAACGCCGAAGGCGGAGCGGATATTACGGCGGAAGTGCAGGAACTTGCAAATCAGTAAGAGCGGCGCTGTGAATGGGTGCCCGGGGCATCTGAGAAATTTCAGATGCCCTCTCTTTTTCAAAAAAGGAGACAGACATGAATAGAAAGAAAAATAATATCTTCCATTCCAGGACAGGGGCATACTGGCTGATGCTGCTCCCGGCTCTGGTCTGGATGATCATGATAAATATTGTCCCAATGTTTGGTATCGTGATGGCGTTCCAGGATTACAATCCGGGGCTTGGCATCTTTCGCTCTGAATTTATCGGGCTGGAAAATTTTGAATATATGTTCCAGATGAAAGATGTGTCCCAGATTTTTACAAATACGGTGGTGATCGCGGTGGGCAAGCTGCTGCTGAACGTGTTTGTGCCTGTGGTATTTGCACTGCTGCTCAACGAAATAAAAAATGCGGCGTTTAAGAAAAGCGTGCAGACCATTGTGTACCTCCCGCATTTTATCTCATGGGTTATCATGGGTGGAATACTTCTGGATGTGTTTGGGTTATACGGACCGATCAACTCTGTCCTTTCCGCTCTTGGTATGGAGCGGGTGGCGTTCTTCCGGATTGCTTCGATCTTCCGGCAGCTCGCGATCGGAACGGATGTGTGGAAGGAATTTGGCTTCAATGCCGTGGTTTATCTGGCGGCGCTGACGGGAATCAGCCCGGCGCTTTACGAGGCGGCGGCAATCGACGGAGCGAGCCGCTGGCAGCGCATGTGGCACATCACGCTTCCGGGACTGAAACCGATCATCGTTCTGATGACGATCCTTGCGCTTGGCAATATCTTAAACGCGGGCTTCGATCAGATTTATAACATCTACAATCAGGCGGTTTATTCCACCGGTGATATTATCGATACCTGGGTATATCGTGTTGGCCTGAACGATCTGCAGTTTTCGCTGGCGACTGCGGTCGGGCTTCTGAAGTCTGTCGTAGGATTTTTACTGATCTCCCTGTCTTATGCGATTGCATACAAGAAGGCAAATTATCGGATTTTTTAGGAGGGCTTACGAATGGTAGAGAAAAAAACAGCCGGATATTATATCATACAGGGAACGTTTGTCGTTATCCTGGTGCTTCTTGCGCTGAGCTGTCTGCTGCCGCTTCTGTATAATCTGGCAGTGTCTTTCAGCTCGAAGGAGGCGGCGGAAGCGGGGCTTGTGGCGTTCTGGCCGGTGGATTTCACTTTGAATGCCTACAAGGAGATCATGGGGGAGAAGGCGTTTTTTGTATCCTTCCTCACAGCGGTAAAGCGTGTGGCGCTCGCGCTTCTCATCACTCTGCCGGTTCTTACGATGGCAGCGTATCCGCTGGCAAAGAGCAAACATGAATTTGCGCCGCGCAATATGATTTTATGGATTTTTGTATTCTGTATGCTGTTTTCGGGAGGTACGATCCCGTGGTATATTGTGATGAAAGCATACGGACTGACAAACAGCGTTTTCGGGCTGGCAGTCTGCGGCGGCATCCCGGTGTTTAACCTGATCCTTATGGTGAATTTCTTCCAGGATATCCCGAAGGAATTGGAGGAGGCGGCGATGGTGGACGGGGCCGGGGCGTGGTACATTCTGACGCATATTGTCGTGCCGCTTTCGAAGCCCGTGCTGGCAACTATCGCATTATTTACGATCGTGACGCACTGGAACGATTTCTTCCAGGGACTCGTGCTTTCCACAGGCGAAAAATATTATCCGCTGCAGACCTACATTAAGCAGTTGATTTTTCAGGTGGATACGACGACCATGACGGCGGAGCAGATCAAGCAGGCGTCGATGATGTCAAACACCACGATGAACGCAGCGAAGATATTTATATCGATGGTTCCGGTGCTTTGCATTTATCCGTTTTTACAGAAATATTTTGTCACAGGCATCACCCTGGGCGGCGTGAAGGAGTAGGAGGAAAAGATGGAGCATTTGATTTTCAGCAATGACAGTTATGAGATGGACTGGCTGCGGCAGGATTTCCGGTACGGGAAGGTCACGGGACCGGAGGAGCTGGAGTTTGCGGCAGAGACGGAGCAGAAGGGGGATATTGCATACACCTGTGTTTCGATAACAAATCCGTCGGACAAACCGTATTTTACGAACAACGAGAGCATTGCGATTACCTTTCCGCTGCCGGACAGCTATGAGGACAGCAGAACCTGTCTGAAAAAGCGCTGTCATGTACACATTTTCTGCGGAAAACAGGTGAGCTGGATCTGCGCTCTGCGCATGGGCGGGGAGGCTCCCCACCTCGGCATGGT
>CAJKKX010000247.1 GCA_905200565.1 uncultured Lachnospiraceae bacterium | reverse complement strand
AGACGATTTTCATGGATTTTTGCATCGGAACTGTGAAGGTGCTGAACAGTTACAGTAGAATAAGAAAAACGGATGGGGTAACAGTTCCAAAATCAATGGTGATGGCGGGATGGTTGCCCTGTTGTGTCAGGAGGAGGTCATCGTATGGCAGAAGAAAAGAAAACAAAAGATGAGCGGACGGAACAGGATACACGGCAGGAAGAAAAACTCAGCGAAACATGGGCGCAGGATGCGCTGGCAGATCTGGAAGAATGGATTGAGGAGCAGGGAATTTATATCCGGCAGTAAAAAGACGGAACGGTATTTTTTTCAGGGGGTGCAAAAGCGCCCCCTGTTGTCCTTTTAATTATCCTCCGGTGTTCCGTCCGTTGTATAAACCTGACGTTTCTTTGCCATCTCATCGCTGGCCAGATATTCGTCATAAGTCGTGATCTTATCGATCATTTTTCCGTTTGGAAGGATTTCCATAATACGGTTTGCCGTGGTCTGCACGATCTGATGGTCGTGGGAGGCGAAGAGCAGCACGCCGGGGAATTTTATCATACCGTTGTTCAGAGCGGTGATGGATTCCATATCCAGATGATTGGTCGGCTCATCCAAAAGCAGGACGTTAGCGCCGGAGATCATCATTTTAGAGAGGAGGCAGCGCACCTTTTCTCCACCGGAGAGAACCCTCACCTTTTTGACGCCGTCATCTCCGGCAAAAAGCATACGTCCCAAAAATCCGCGCACATAGGTGGCGTCCTTGATTTCAGAAAACTGGGTCAGCCAGTCCACGATCGTCAGATCGTTGTCAAATTCCTCTGTATTGTCCTTCGGAAAATATGCCTGTGAGGTGGTGACGCCCCATTTGAGGGTTCCTTCATCCGGTTCCATCTCGCCCATGAGAATCTTAAAGAACGTCGTTTTTGCCAGCTCGTTTCCGCCGACAAAAGCCACTTTGTCGTCATGTCCGAGCGTAAAGGTGATGTCGTCTAAAATTTTCACACCGTCGATCGTCTTTGAGATGTTTTCCACCATGAGGACTTCATTTCCAATCTCGCGGTTTGGCCGGAAATCAATATAGGGATACTTACGGCTGGAGGGACGAATCTCATCCAGCTCGATTTTTTCCAAAGCCCTCTTTCGGGAGGTCGCCTGCTTGGACTTGGAAGCATTGGCGCTGAAACGGGAGATAAACTCCTGCAATTCCTTGATTTTTTCTTCCTTTTTCTTATTTGCCTCTTTCATCTGGCGAATCAGAAGCTGGCTGGACTCATACCAGAAGTCATAATTTCCGGCATAGAGCTGAATTTTGCCATAATCAATATCTGCGGTATGCGTGCAGACCTTATTCAGAAAATAGCGGTCATGGGACACGACAATCACGGTGTTGTCAAAGTTAATCAGAAACTCTTCCAGCCACTCGATCGCGTTTAAATCCAGGTGGTTGGTCGGCTCGTCAAGCAAAAGGATGTCCGGGTTGCCGAACAGGGCTTTTGCCAGCAGCACTTTCACCTTTTCATTTCCGTTCAAATCTTTCAGCAGGGAACCATGAAGTTCAGGACTGATGCCAAGTCCATTTAAGAGAGTCGCGGCATCCGATTCGGCTTCCCAGCCGTTCATCTCGGCGAACTCGCCTTCCAGCTCACTGGCACGGATTCCATCTTCATCGGAAAAATCTTCTTTGGCATAGATGGCTTCTTTCTCCTTCATGATATCATACAGTCTCTGGTTTCCCATGATGACGGTGTCCAGCACAGGATACTCGTCGTATTTGAAATGGTCCTGCTCCAGCACGGAAAGACGCTGGCCGGGCGTGACGGCGATCGAACCATTCGTAGTATCCAGCTCGCCGGAAAGAATTTTCAGGAAGGTGGATTTTCCGGCGCCGTTGGCGCCGATCAGACCATAACAGTTTCCTTCTGTAAATTTAATATTTACATCTTCGAATAAGGCTTTTTTGCCTACCCGGTATGTGACATTATTTGCACTAATCATTATGAAACCTCGCTTACTCTTTTTTATAGAATGTCAATCGTTTCCATTGTAACCGATCATACGGAAAATGCAAGCGTTTTACAGGAGTTCTTTCACTAAAAAAGAATAAATTTCCTGGCATTTGCCCTTCCAGTGGTCACAGATGGACGCGGCCTGTTCTTTCAGGGGAACCGTCAGCGACAGGCTGACCAGATCCGCATTCTTTTCCCGTACCTTGCATTCCGCCGTATATTCTCCTTCTGTGGTCTTATAATAGTCGGCGATGACCGAGACTTCATTGCGGAGCTGAAAGCGGTTTTCTTCCAGATAGTTGTCGATATCCTCCTGAATCGGCCGGGAAATCTTGCTGCCGAAATAGTCCAGAGTCTCGGCGCCGGCGTCAGTGATGTTGTAGCGGGAGGTATTTCGGATCGTCTCGCCGTGGATCAGCCCGGAATCCAGAAGTTCGTGAATGATTTCCTGAAGTGTAAAATAAGTCGTATATCCCTGATCCAGTACAAAATTTGAGATTTGTGCGTTTGTGAGAGGAAAATTTACTTTTTTCAGCATATAAAGGATGATCAGTTTGTATAGAGTGTGTGGCTCTGCCATTGCTTACGCCTCCTTTGCTTCGTGACAGCGTCCCTGCCACGTATGTCGGATTTTCATTTCATGGTGAATCTGGTTTAATACCGCCGTCTTTCGGGCGCTCCACAGCGGAGCTATGAGCAGGTCTTTCGGGCCGTCGCCTGTCAGACGGTGGATGGTAATATCCGGGGAGAGCCGTTCCAGGCAGGCAATGACCAGGTCTACATATTCGTCCTGAGTCATAACCGGAAACCCGGGAGAATGGTAGTAGTCCGCCAGGTCTGTGCCTTTTAATACATGCAGGAGCTGCAATTTAATTCCCTGAATATCGCTGTGGTTCAGATAAGAGATGGTCTCCAGAATTTCTTTCCTGGACTCTCCGGGAAGCCCAAGAATCGTGTGGACGATGACTTCCAGGCGGGCTT
Source organism: uncultured Lachnospiraceae bacterium (assembly GCA_905200565.1). The sequence goes on along the minus strand of CAJKKX010000247.1, from coordinate 1,277 downwards.
TGCGCAGATTCTTCACAGCCTCGTCAAAGCAGGAGAGAGGGTAGCCTCTTCGGATAAAAGAAGCAGTCTTTTCGTGAATGGTCTGAAGTCCAAGTTCTACGCTTACCGACTTTTTCTGATTCAGCTCTGCCAGAAGCTCTAGTACATCCGCGGGCAGGCAGTCGGGTCTGGTGCCGATGGAAAGGCCGACGACGTCGGGGTGTGAAAGCGCTTCCGAAAAAATCCGTTCCAGGTAGTCCACAGGCGCGTAAGTGTTTGTATATGCCTGAAAGTAGGCGATAAAGCGTTTTGCCGGAAATTTTCGAAGAATGCCTGTTTTTTGGCGTTCAATCTGTTCCGTGACAGATAAGGAGGTGTCTCCGGCAAAGTCACCGGAGCCTCCGGCGCTGCAAAAGATACACCCCCGGCTTCCGAGCGTTCCGTCCCGGTTCGGACAGGTCATGTTTCCATTTAAGGAGACCTTATAAACTTTTTCTCCATAACGTTCCCGCAGATGATAATCCAGAGAGCGGTATGGTTTTTCCCCCCATGTTTTCATAGCGTCCCCCGTGTTCTTTTTTCTGATGTAATCATATGAGTTGCCCGACAAATGAGCCTGACGTCGATTTTTTGTGCTTTGCACTTTCAAAATCCCTTGACTCATCATATCATCTTGGAAAATGAAATTCAAGGTTTCAACTTTTTGTTTTCATATTGAGAACCGGATGTTATACTTAGCATATCAGGGAAGGAGCGGTGAGAAGTATATGAAAGAAAAAGAAAAGCTGGTGAAAGGAATTCAGATGGCAGTCATAACCCTGTATACCATTTGGTCGGTGAAAAACAGTGTAAAGAGGCTGAAAAAGAAAGCGCGGCAAAAATAAATTGCGGCAGGGTTTCGGATATGATAAAATGAAACGGAGTATCCGGGAGAGAAAAGTGAAATCCGGAGTCCGGGAGCTGAAATGTTTGAAAGGAATTCTGGAAATTGGAAAAATGAAAAGGAGCCGTAAATATGAGCATACTGATTAAAAATGGACGGGTCGTTGACCCGGACACAAAGAGAGATGGAAAGTTTGATATTTTTATTCGTGAAGGCGTCATCGAGAAAGTGGGCAGTAAAATTGATGAGAAAGCAGACCAGGTTCTTGACGCAAAGGGGTGCTATGTCATGCCGGGGCTTATTGACCTGCACGTGCATCTGCGGGACCCCGGTCTTACTTATAAGGAAGATGTTGACGATATTAGGGAAAGTCCTACATTACAGCTTCTTGAAAACATGAAAAGACATCTTGCAA
>CAJKKX010000246.1 GCA_905200565.1 uncultured Lachnospiraceae bacterium | reverse complement strand
CCGTTACTGTAACGTCTACCGCCTGCGTATTATCAACAATCTGATATGTTTTCTTTGTCTCTGCCTGCGTAATGACTTCTTCATGTTCCACCGTCACCGTTATATTTTTATACACCTGATCAATAATCGGATCATCCGTATTTACAACAAACAGCCACAGTAGGAAAGCAATGACAAAAGCTAACAATTTCAATCCTATATTATTTGTCAGACTTTTTTTCATTCATCAGTCTTCCTTTCCATCTTGTTAAAATCCCGGCAGAATCAGCTTTCTTATTCTGAATATGTTCCAGTCTCTTCCAAAGTTCTTCTTTGTCCACTCCCCGGGTCAGTTGTCCTCCCTGAGCCACAGATACCTGACCCGTCTCTTCTGACACCACCACGATCAACGCATCACTAACCTCACTCATTCCAACAGCCGCCCTATGTCTCGTACCCAGGTCTTTACTGAGTCCCATATTATCAGACAACGGCAGATAACAAGTTGCCGACACGATTCTGTCTCCCCGCACAATAATCGCGCCATCGTGCAGTGGCGTATTATGTTCAAAAATATTAATCAAAAGCTGGCTGCTAAGCTGTGCATCGACAGCAATTCCCGTCCGCTCATACTCTGCCAGATTTTCATTCTGTTCAAGTACGATCAGTGCGCCTGTCTTAGCCTTTCCCATTTCCACCGATGCCTTTACCAGCTCGTTAATGGTCTTATCACTCATCCGTTCGCTCACATTTTTTGACGTATCAAAGGGTACGATATTGGGTAGAATCTGCTTCTCCCCCAAGTGTTCCATCGCCCTTCGAAGCTCCGGCTGGAAAATAACGACTGACGCTATCAGAATAAGATCGGTTCCCTTCGTCACCAGAAATTTAATGGTGTCGAGCTGGAGGGCATAGGCAATCGTTACGCATACCACCAGCATCAGGATACCTTTCAGCAGCGTCCATGCCCGTGTATCACGAATCCAGAGCATCACTTTATAAACCAGAAAAGACAGAAGAAGAATCTCCACAATATCTGTAAAACGAATCGAGAGAGACGGCAAAGTCATCCACGGCAGATAATCAGAAAAGAACTGTTTAATATTCTCCACTTTCATCACGCCCTTTCTTAATCTTTGGAACTGCTTTTACATAATAATAATAATCTGCATCCTCAAACTGTACGCTCATCGACCGGGCATAGTCCACCTGAAAGAGGAAAAACTTCACGGACACGGCAATAAGCACGGAAATCACAGTGCCGATCAACAGGCCGGGAATGTCCCCCGCCCTTCCAAAAATCAGGCAGCCCGTCATATCCACCGCAAAAAATGTCAGGGTTCCCGCCAGGATCGCCGCCGTCCAGGAATGCGCGATCGCCATTCTCCGTATCAGGTAAACGACCAGAAGAGCAGCCGTCATACAGATCAGCATCAGAACCAGCTTATCCTCATGAAGAATCCCTTCCAAAAGCCCCTTCACATTCTCCACAAGCGCCTGGGATTCCTCAGCGGCTGAAGCATTTCCCGCTGCCGCCGCTACGGTTTCTGTCGTCCCGTTGATCACGCTTAACGTATAATAAGAAAACGTTCCAAAGCAGACGGCCGCCAGCGCCACCGGGCTGGAGATCAGCCCGAATACCAGCGGTATCACGCATGGGATTCCAAACGCCAGAGCCAGCATCGTCAGAACCAGTACATATCCCTCCCCCGGCGTCGTTCCAAAATAAAGCAGCAGAAGAAGAAGCAAAATTCCCCCTCCGACGATCAGCGCCGGAAGCGAAAGTCCGTAAAGATGCCCCAGAAGTAACGCCGTACCGAGCAGCGCCACTGCATTGATGGGCAGGAAGGAACAAAAAAGCGCAAGGATTAAAACGATAAAAATGCTGTTCAGTTTTCCAAAGTATCCCAGCCTTGCGTTAATCGTCAGAAATGCCGTAAGCGCAAGGATAAACTTCCATATGGAAACAAAATATGTATCATATTTTGCATAAACTTCTTTTATTTTCTCTCTAAAGTTTAACAGTGCTGTCATCGTCGTCTTCCTCCCGCCTTCTATGTCTTTCTCTGCCGCGCCTTTCCATCCTGTGCGGCGTCTCAGCATCATATTCCAATACCAGACGTTCCAGCATGTTCCGCCAGGTTTGAAGCTTTCTTTCCGCCAGATAAAATCGAACTGTGTGAATCACGTAATTCAGAGCCAGGAACAGCGTGACGGTAACGATATACGCAATGAGAAGCTTTACGCCTGTTCCGCGAATATCCATTTTATTCAGCTTTTTCATGAGCGGCTCCGCATAATAGCAGGCCCAGAGCCCTGCGCCGATCAGGAAAGCGATCGTAATCTGAATCAGGTTTTTCAAAAGATGGATGCCAATATAATCGCTGCGGTAATATGTCTCTGCATTTCGCAGCTCCTTATGATTTCTCTTCTCGAAATCCGCCAGCTTTATCATCATTCTGATTCGCTTCTCATTCATCGCATCCCCTCCTGGCTTTTTTGCTTAACCGTCATCTTTTCCGATACAAAGAGCAATAAAATAAACTTCCTCCGCTCCCTGCTCCAGAAGCTTTCCGGCAATCCCGTCAATCGTGCTTCCCGTCGTATAGATGTCGTCCACTAAAATGATTTTCTTTAATTTTACATCATATTGGATGATTTTAAAAGCCCCTTTCAGATTATTTTGCCTTTCCCGAAGAGACAGGTCTTTCTGCGGCCTTGTATTCCGGATTCTCTGCACGACGTCCGTCCGCACCGGAATTCCAAGCGCCCTTCCCACCTCTACGGCCAGAATCTCCGCCTGGTTAAAGCCCCGTTTTCTCCTTTTGGAACGGTGAAGCGGAACCGGTATCAGCGCCTGCGCATCCCATGCAAGTATCCTCTTTCCCAGAACTTCTGCCATGTAAGGCCCATAAAAATCAAGGTATTCTTTTTTATTGTGAAATTTTATCTGATGAAGGGACTTCCTGACCTTTCCCGTATAAGGAAGAACCGCCAGCCCTCTCGTATAAAGATGCCCCATTTTCCCACAGTCGCAGCAGTATTCCTCTGCCGCGTCCATGATAGGTTTGCCGCATTTTTTACACACCGGCTCCTGGATGGGCGCTATCTCTTTTCTGCATGATGGGCAGATCATTTCTCCCCGCTTTTTTACAACCTCCTGGCAAATTGGGCAGCGCCTGGGGTACAGGATGTCCAGAATGTTTTCTAACAATAAATTCATTTCGTATCAGGCTCTCTCCCTGGGTCTGACCGTAAATCAAAAGTCCAGAATCCGCTCCCGCAGCGAGGTATATCTTCTCTGCTCAAAAGTATTGTCGATCATTTGGTAAAAAGTATTTTCATCTCCCACCAGCGTCACGCAGGATTTTGCCCTTGTCACCGCCGTATAAAGCAGGTTCCGGTTCATGAGCAGCCTGGGGCCCGGCAGAATTGGAATAACCACCGCCGGATACTCGCTTCCCTGGGATTTGTGAATCGTAACGGCGTAAGCAAGCTCCAGCTCATCTAATTGCTGAAAGGAATATTCCACAAATCGGCCCTCGTCAAACTCGATCGTCATAAGCTCCGCATAGGTGTTGATCTCCCGCACGATTCCCATATCGCCGTTAAAAATCCCCGTGCCTTTTTCCACTGCGATTCCATATTTCCCCCGGATTTCCCACGCAATCTGATAATTGTTTTTCGTCTGCATGACTTTATCGCCTTCCCGGAACCGTCCTCCCCCGTACTCTTTTTCCTTTTTATCCGAAGATGGGGGATTCAGGTATTCCTGAAGGATTTTATTCAGACGCTCCACCCCCAGCAGTCCTTTCCGCATCGGCGTAAGCACCTGGATCTCATTTTGGCTGGCGTGGACGTATTTAGGCATCTTCTGCTGTACCAGCGTAATCACGATGCTGATGATGACATTGGCGTCCTGCCGCTTCAGGAAAAAAAAGTCCCGGCTTTTATTATCCAGCGTGACGTGCTCTCCTTTATTGATCCGGTGGGCGTTGACAATGATGTCGCTCTCCGTCGCCTGGCGGAAAATTTTCGTCAGGCGGACGATGGGAAACTTTCCGGAATCTATGATGTCTTTTAGCACGCTTCCCGGCCCCACGGACGGAAGCTGGTTCACGTCCCCTACCATAATCAGGCGGGTTCCCACCGGAATCGCCATCAAAAGCGCATGGATCAGATAAATATCCACCATCGACATCTCATCAATGATAATGACGTCCGCCTCCAACGGATGTTCCGCATTTCTTCCGAACTGCCCGTGGCTCTCCTCATCCGGTCCGCCGCTG
>CAJKKX010000245.1 GCA_905200565.1 uncultured Lachnospiraceae bacterium | reverse complement strand
GTGGCCGATTCCGTGACGAACGAGGGCGTGGAGGTGATGCCGGAATTGTTGAAGCGCGGCACGGAGAGCGCTGCGATATGGAGCGGATCGTATGCCCATACCGGCGTGTATTCGAGCGTCTTGCCCCGCTCGTCGACGACGCTCAGCTCCCAGTTGCTGTTCCAGTTCCAGATCTTGATGAGCACTTCGTTGTCCGAGTTTTCGGGGTAGGCGTTGACGTATTTCTTGTAGGCGAGCTGGATCAGTACGTTCGAGGGAATGTTGGGGACGTCGTCCATCGAGAACGATACGTTGTTGAGGTCGTAGCTGCGGAACTGGTACTCCTCGGGCCAGCCGGTGGATTTGTAGAGCCATGCGAAATCGGTTCCGTCTATATCCCAGATCGCGTAGCCGCCCGTGCAGTCGCCGTCGTTAAAGCCCGCCCACTCGAACGTCTCCGCAAAATTTTCCGTCAGGTTCCCGTATATGGCATTGTCTGTCGGATTCTCGTAATCCTTGCAAAGCTGCTCCCAGTTTACCAGATCTTCTGATTTCGCCGCAGCGAGATGGCTTCCAAATACATAATACGTATCGCCCTCACGGATGATCGATGGATCATGTACACTGACGCGGGAAATCGCGCCCTCGTAAAATGTTTTTTCCCCGCCAGGGGCCGTTGTCTCCTCCGCGTTCTCCGCCGCAGACAGCGATCCGCAGACAGAAGCTGCCAGAATCGCGGCAGATATCATTGCTATCCATACCTTCTTTTCCACTTTTTAAACCCTCCCATGTTTGTTTTACACCAAAATGCCGTCCCGCAGGCTATGCTTACCATTGCCGATCTATCGCAGGACATTTTCGGACCCTAATCGCCGCGCGAAGCTCCACATAACATCCGCACAGACGGCACATTCCGTTTAAAAGCTGCGCGCACTGTGCGCACTTATGGAGCCGTTCTTCATAAATCTCCTGCTCCACCCTCACGTCATCATCCAGGCTCGCGATATAATTTCTTAGATTTTCAAAATATTCTTTCCCGGATTCCCCGCGGAGCAGGCATTTTCGGCAGACCCGAAGCCCGCCGCTCATGACTGTTTCTTCACGGTCAGATGAACCACCGCGCAGGGCGGGATCTTAAAGGAGAAGCCGTCCTCTTTCGTTTCAATATCCTGAAACGCCTTTACTTTTACACATTCCGGATCCTCAAACGTATTCATCTCATGCATTTCTCCCTGCACCATCTCGCCGGTTACTTTCCATGCCGCCTGATCAAGGATCTGCGTATCCACCGAATACGATTCCGTCAGGGAGGCGTTCGTCACTGTAATATGTATCGTACCATCTTCCGCCATCGATACGGATTCCGTCAGGTTCGGCACCTGATATTCCCCGCAAACGCCGATTTTCTCTGCATCGATAAAGCTGTCCAGAAGCATCGCATCCTGATGATCCTTATACATGTCAAACACATGGTACGTCGGTGTCAGGATCATATCCGCGCCCTCCGTGAGGATCACAGACTGGAGCACATTCACGATCTGCGCCAGATTTGCCATTTTTACGCGGTCGGAATGTTTATTAAAAATATTCAGGGTGATTCCCGCTACCAGTGCATCGCGGATCGTGTTCTGCTGATACAGGAATCCCGGATTGGTACCCGGCTCTACCGTGTACCAGGTTCCCCATTCGTCCACGATCATACCGATCTTTTTCTCCGGATCATAGGAATCCATGATCGCGCCGTGACAGCGGATCAGCTCGTCCATATAATACGCTTTGGAGAGCGTCTTATACCATACTGCGTCGTCAAAATCCGTAGCGCTGCCCTTAATTTCCCAGCCTTCCGGATGTACATAATAATGCAGCGATAAACCATCCATAAAGCCATGGAATTTCTCTTCGCTGTGATTAAAACAGGTCTTCAGCACATCCCTTGTCCACTCATAGTCGTCGACATTGGCTCCGCAGCAGATCTTTTGGATCGTCTGCTCCTCTTCTCCTTCCGTGTGATAATTGCGCACATAAGTCTGGTATCTCCTGTATTCGTTGGCATAGAAATCGGGGTTCATATTACCGCCGCAGCCCCAGTTTTCATTGCCTACGCCAAAGAAATCAATCTTCCACGGCTCATCATGTCCGTTTTTTCTGCGAAGATCCGCCATCGGAGATACGCCCGGAAACGTAATGTACTCCACCCACTCCGACATTTCCCGCACAGTGCCGCTGCCAAGATTGCCATTTACATAGGTCTCGCAGCCCAGCTGACAGCAAAGTTCAAAATACTCATGCGTACCGAAGCTGTTGTCCTCCAGAACTCCGCCCCAGTGCGTATTAATCATCTTTTTTCGATCTTCTTTCGGTCCGATACCGTCCATCCAGTGATATTCATCGGCAAAGCAGCCGCCCGGCCAGCGCAGTACCGGCACCCTGATTTTTTTCAGCGCTTCCACTACGTCACAGCGCATACCGTTCACGTTGGGGATCGGGGAATCCTCGCCCACGAAAATTCCCTCATAAATACATCTTCCCAAATGCTCGGAAAAATGCCCGTAGATTTCCTTATGAATTTTGCTGACTTTCTTTTTCGGATTGATCATCAATCTAGCCATAACAAACTCCTTCCTGCGCATGTTTCCAAACCGCGCACTGTAATAATCTATGTAATCTTATCGTATACTGAAAGCACAAAAATAGCAACTGTTTTTATTGAATTATTTTATATTTTTTTAAAGCTTAAATGGATTTCTCAATAGACTCTTTAAAGTTTCCTAAATTAGATACGTATATTTTATATTTATTTGTAGCATTTTAGTTTATCATAAATAAACATGGCATAAAAAAGGGATGCTGCTCTCGCAGCATCCCCGCGCCTGTAAAACCCCTTTACAGCGTCTCTTCATCAGTTTCCTGAGAAGCTTCTTCATATTTTTTCAGAATAAGATTCTGTATTCTGTCACGAGTTCCAGAGTTAATCGGATGTGCAATATCGCGATATTCCCCATCCGTAGCTTTCCTGCTGGGCATTGCAATAAACAGGCCTTTCTCGCCCTCGATCACTTTGATGTCGTGAACAACAAATTCATCATCAATTGTAATGGACACAACGGCCTTCATTTTTCCATCCTTTGTTACCTTGCGGACTCTAACGTCTGTGATATTCATAGCCGGTCCTCCTTCCTCATAAATTGTATTTTATGGGCAGAGGTTAGCATTTCAGTCTGTTTTTATCGGTCGGGCTCTGCCCTCTACGGACATCACATGACATACCTTTCGTTCGTTTCCACCACGATCTTCACTTCGCCCTCGCCGACATGGCGGGAATTTGCGCGGATCGTATCATGGCTTTCCACGATGCAGTTTTCAATATACGTATTGTCGCCAATATAAACATCGTTGAGAATAATGGAATTTTTGATCACACAATTTTCTCCGACAAATACTTTCTTAAATAATATGGAATTTTCCACCTTACCGTTTACGATACACCCTGCGGATACCAGGCTGTTTCTCACATCAGCGCCCGGATTGTATTTTGCCGGCGGCATGTCCTCGATCCTGGAGTACACGTCCGGATACTGCCGGAAGAAATAGTCCCGTACCTCGGGTTTCAGGAAGTCCATGTTTGTCTTGTAATAAGCGTCTACCGTAGAGATATTTGCCCAGTACGAATCCATCTTGTACGCATAGATCCGTTTCATATTTTTATAGCGGACTAAAATATCCTTTACGAAATCAAATCTGTCCTCCGACGCCGCCTTCTCGATCAATTCGATGAGCTGACGTCTGCGGATGACGTAAATACCTGCAGAAATGAAATTCCCGACTGCATCGATGGGCTTTTCCTCAAAGCTCTCGATCCTGCCGTCGTCGTCCATCTTCACGACGCCAAAACGGCTGACGTCGTCTCCCTCGGGTACATCCGTGCAGACCACGGTAATGTCTGCTTTTTTGTCAATATGATACTCCAGCACCTTGCTGTAATCCAGTTTGTAGATACCGTCGCCCGATGCGATCACCACATACGGCTCATGGCACCTTTTCAGAAAATCCAGATTCTGCGCAAGTGCGTCTGCGGTTCCGCGGAACCAGAAATTGTTTCCTGCCGTGATGGTCGGCGTAAATACAAACAGACCGCCCTGTTTTCTTCCGAAATCCCACCACTTTGAGGAGCTGAGATGTTCGTTTAAGGAGCGGGAATTGTACTGCGTTAAAACAGCTACCTTCTGGATCCCCGAATTAGTCATGCTGCTCAGAGCAAAGTCGATACTCCGAAAGCTTCCCGCCACCGGCATGGCCGCAATCGCTCTTTTGTTGGACAGCTCCCGCATTTTCTGG
>CAJKKX010000244.1 GCA_905200565.1 uncultured Lachnospiraceae bacterium | reverse complement strand
TGGCAATGGTCTTGCGCCTCTCCTGAGATAAGCCTTTACTTTTTCTCCATATAAATACGGATCATTCCCTCTCACGATTCCCCACTCCATCAAAAGGGCTGCCGAGCCTGTAACAAAAGGCGTGGCAAAGGAAGTTCCCGTTCTGGCCTGATACCCACCTCCGGGCGCTGCCGTCATAATATCCACCCCCGGAGCCACCAGATCCGGTTTCACGAAATATGCAGTTCTGGTATATCCCCGTCCGGAAAAAGGGGCATACGTCATCAGACGGGAATTATATGCCCCTACTGAAATAAGTTTTCTTGCGCTGGATGGAAGGGTAAGCGTCGTATCCGGCGTAGGCTCATAGAAACGGCTTCCAATATTCAGGCTTCCCTCCGATGGAAGCCACATATTGTAACGTCCATCCACGATTCTTCGGGGAATCAGGCGCAGACGCCAGATTCCGCTGTCTATAAAATCATGCGCCGGAAGAAAATCCAGATAAATTTCCTGTGCCACGCTGTAGGGACTGGGCTTTCCGTAATAGACCAGAATCTCCGTTTCTCCCGACCGATACCGCTGCGGCCCCAGCGTTTCCCGCAAAGGCCCTATGTTTTCCCCGGACGGTGAAACCAGAAGAACCTCTATTTCATCCACATACGATTTCCAGAACTGGATATTAAAAGAAGTCTCTCCCGGCGCTATACCTGCACCTCCCGCACTTCATCCCCGTTCATCCTTCCTGCGGTATGTCCTGCCGCCGCCCCTTCATTCCCCGTGCCTGCCACAATCGTCGTTTTCCAGACATTCGACATACTATCCAGATAAGTCTCGAAAAGGCTGGTTCCGTCATGCGCGCCGTAGACCGTGCCAAAACTCAGATTTATAACGACGGGCTTTTGAAATTCCAGCGCCTTTCGAATTACATAATCAACCCCCTGCATCAATTCCGTCGTTCTTGGAAAAGCATTTTCCCTCTGCAATCCCATCTTCACCACCAGAATATCACTTTTGGGCGCCATACCCCGGTACTGTCCATTCGACGCCCTTCCGTTTCCCGCAGCGATCCCCAAAACCCCCGTTCCATGTCCGTTCAGGTCTCTGGAAGGCACGATCTGGTATCTTTCCTGCGCCGTCGGCGCTTTCAGCGCTTCATCAATCTGCTCTCTTGTAAACTCCGCGCCCATGCGAAATCCCTCTGGCGGAGTTCCTGCGGCTGTCTGATCCCATAACGCCAGAATCCTCGTACTTCCATCCTCATTCCTGAAATCCGGATGTGCATAATCCACCCCGGAATCCAGTACTGCCACGATGACATCCTGTCCCAGAAGATCATACTGTGCCGTCTGAAGAGCGCTGACACAGGAAACAGATTTTCCCTGATTCACGGCGAAAATCAGTCTTTTCGGTTTTTCCACATACTCGATCTCCGGCTGGTCTGTCAGCGCATCGATCCGATCCTCCGGCAATTGGATAATCGCATAGTTATTCGTAAGCTCTGTGATCTGCACCTCCTCATCCTCCAGCCGCAGAATATCCCCGTGATATTTCACGATGATCTCCCATTTTCGGGTTTCCTCGTCAAACCCCACCAGCAGCTCCGGTGATTTTTCCCGCTCCTCCAACGTTGCATCCAGGGCAAGATTTAAAAGGTTTTCTATTTTCTGGTCATCTGCCATCTATTCTCTCTCTTCTTTTTTGTCTTCTTTCCAAAATATGCAGGGGCAGGTAAAACACATACCTGCCCCTGCATTTTCTGAAATTTTCGCTGAAAATATGCCCGGATTTATTTTACCGTCACCCTTACTTTCGCCTTTACGCCGTTTTCAGCCATGACATAAATCGTACACCTTCCTCTGGAAACCGCTTTGATCTTTCCTTTGCCCGTTACGGTTGCGATCTTCTTGTCGGAGGACCAGAACCGTACGCCCTTTCCTGCGGCGGACACGTGCATGATCGGACTCTTCCCCTTCTTTTCCATAAGAAGTTTCGTCTTGATCTTTGCCTTTTTTCCTTTTTTCAGGATGTAACTCTTCTTCACCCTGATTTTCTTTATATTCGTCAGATTCTTGTTGTTTTTCCCCGCATAATGGAGCGAATAGCTGACTGCGGTATACTTTTTCTTTCCGCCTTCCATGCGGTACGGTTTTATGATTGCCTTATAATCCTTTGCCGATTTCAGCTTCTTTCCGGATACCTTTCGAATCTTCACCCGGGTTTTCTCTGCGCCTTTTACCGTAGCGGTCGGCTTCTTTGGATACTTCTTATTACAATCGGCAACGAACACATCATAGCCATCCGCAATCGAAACCCCACCCCATTGAATCGTAATCTGACTGCCCTTCCATGTCATCCTTAACCCGGCATTCAGCCGATTGACCATTTCCAGAGGCAGTCCTCCATCCCGGATTGTGAAAGTTCCATTCTGGCAGGTAACCTGATAATTTGATCCTGCTTCTGCCCCGACCTGGATGGTATAGCGGCCCGGATTTTCTCCATCCTGGCGCTTCAAATCTGCCTTAATCACATCACCGGAAACCAGACCGCTCACCTGATAAGTGAGCTCTGGATCTTCATACCCGTAACTTTTGCTTACGTTATCCGCAGAAACGGTCAATGGACGCGGTAAGATCTGATAGGTTCCCAGGGCGGTTCCTGTATATGCCCCTTTTCCGACAACCGTAATCTTCGCTGTTCCTGCATTCCGGTTATCATGGTAAGTGATGTCATAGTCATCCGCTGTTAAAACCGTGCCTTTCACCGTTACCACCACCTGCGTGGGAATCTGTTCCTCTCCATTGTAGAGGAAGGTCTCATTTCCTGAAACCGTCACCTCAGCCTTTTCAAGTAAAACCGCCGTCTCCGCTGCAATGCCTGCTTTGATCTCCGCCTGAACATTTTTGATAACAACCGTATACGAATGGTCTGCATTTTCTATCACGGTAATCACAGACTTTTTATCCCCGATCTGTATTTCCTGTTCTTCTCCGGACGGGACATTCAGGCAATCCACACCGTATATCTCCAGTTTTTTGAATACTGCATCTTCCTCTGACGGGCTGATGGTAAAGGTCAGGGTTCCATCCTCCCGGATTTCCTCACCGGCCGCCGTATCCGCAGGCGTCCTTTCTACATCTTTCACGGTATAAACATCCGTTGTGACAGGAACCTCGTATCCCTTATATGGTTTAAACGACACCCTCACCTCTGTGTTCTGGAAAAGGTTAGGAATTACCAGTTCATTGGAGACATTGTCTTTCACCAGCTCTCCATTGACTCTCCATTCCGCCGTCATATTTCCGTCGTCCGGAACAGCCTGAAAACTTAAAGCGCTGCCTCCAACTTTTTGCATCACTACATCCGAAGTCATGGATTCGCCGTTTGCCCTGCCTTCTACGACGCCGCCGTTTCCGTCTACGCCAAAGCTTACGTCATAATAGACGGCTTTTGTAAAGACTGCTTTAACGGTAATATCCTCCTGGAAATCCTTTCCGGCAACCATCGTAAAACTTGCTCCATAAGTGGTTTCCTGTCCGTTGATCAGCCATCCGCCAAAGCTCCAGTAAGGCTCCGGAACGGCCTCAAAGGTTACCTCCGTCCCTTCCTCTGCCGCTGTCACATCAAGACCGTCCGCCGTCGCCCGGATTGCTCCGTTTTCTGTATTCTCAAGCACAATCGCATACGCTTCTTTTTGCTGCTTCACCTCAAATTTTGCCACATAGGAAACATCTTTTTCTGCGACGAAGGTATATGCCGTCTCGCTGCTTACCTTTTCCTCTCCGAGATACCATCCGTCAAATACAAAACCAGGTGTTATTTCCGCCCTTAAAGTCACATCATCGCCATAACGGATGACCTCCGGCAGCGCCTCAACCGTTCCTGCATTCTCATTTTCCGCAACTGCCGTTACATGAATTGGCACGCCCTGAAGAATGGCCGTGATTCTCGTATCTACACGAGCCGTATTTTCGTATACAAACTCATTTCCTGCCGCATCCGGGGCTTCTTTCCCATTGACCGTCCATTGCTTCACTTCATAATTTTCATCCGGCAATACACGGAATGTCACTGCACCATTTACCGCCGCACCGGAGAAAATTTCCGTACCGGCTGCAAATGCAGAAATCGTTCCCTTCTCTTCTCCGTTAAAAGTCGGGTCTGTAAAAGTAATCACAGGTGCGGAAGCGCCGAATTTCACGGTCAGATTTATCGTCTGCCCAAGCGCCGCAAGCTGTTCTGCCGGTAACAGGATTGTTCCGTCCTGCTGCAACTCATAATGATCTCCATTTACCAGACACTCCGTCACTCTGTATTCTGCCTGCTCCGGCGCCGGGGTAAAGATGGCTTCCCCGCCTTC
>CAJKKX010000243.1 GCA_905200565.1 uncultured Lachnospiraceae bacterium | reverse complement strand
TATGAAGACGAAGCTGCAGGGCTTTTTGCGGACGATCGTTCTGATTCCCTGGGCAATGCCTACGGTCGTGATTGGTATGGCGGCGAAGTGGGCGTTTAATGATAAGTACGGACTGGTTAATGACGTCATCCGGCGGTTTGCGGATGACTTTTCCCTGAGCTGGCTTGTCAATACGGACACGGCAAGAATTGCTGTTATTCTGGTAGATTTATGGAAAGACCTGCCTTATTTTGCCATTCTGGTACTTTCCGGAATGCAGTTTATTTCCGGAGAAATATATGAAGCAGCCAGAGTGGATGGAGCGACAAAGGTGCAGAGCTTTTTTAAGATTACATTGCCATTGATTTTAAAGAATGTCGTGACGCTTTGTATTCCGTTCACCATGTGGCGTCTTACCATGTTTGACCTTGTGTATGCCATGACCTCGGGAGGACCGGGCGAGGATACGGCGCTGATTGCTTACCGGATCACAACGGAAGCCTTTACGAATTTGAATATCGGGTATGCATCGGCTCTCGCGATAATGCTGCTGATTGTTATGCTTATATTCAGTGCGCTGAATATGAAGCTGGTTAGTAAAATGGAGAGTTAGGAGGAGACGCTGTGAATAAGGAGCTGATTTATAAAAAGGTATTTGGTACAGTGATGAGAGGGCTGCTGATTTTTGTGGTGTCATTTATCATTCTTCTTCCATTATACTGGATATTTATTTCGTCAATCACACCATCTGCGGAGCTGTTTCAGTCGCCGATAGATTATCTGCCGGATCATCCGACACTGGAAAATTACAAGTATCTGCTTGAAAACGTCGGGCTGTTGGAAAAGGTAGGGAATACGGTTATTATTGTAGGGCTGACGATTCTGGTGAGTACAGTTTTGTGCGTACTGGCAGCGTATGCTTTCTCCAGATTTCAATCCAGGATGGTTTCCCTGGCTTTTGGATTTATAATCGCAACGATGCTGATACCGGATATTGTACTTGCGCGTCCTTTATATACCTTTATGCAGGGGGCAAAGCTGTATGATACATATCCGGGTCTGATTATCCTGTATATCAGTGCGGTCATTCCCTTTACTGTGCTGATCCTCCGCAATTTTGTCGGAGAAATCCCGGAGGCGCTGGAGGAGGCGGCCGCCATAGACGGGGCGACTTGACTGCAGCGGGTATTTTATGTTATAATTCCGCTGATGAAGCCGGCGATAGCAACCGTATGTATTATTAACTTTATTACATGTCTGAATAACTTTTTTACACCTTTGTTTTTTGCGAATAATATTCAGGTGCTGTCGGTAGCCATTGTACAGCTTCCGCTGCGCAATAATATGTATGCGGTTCCGTGGGACCTGGTCAGCGCTATGGGCTGGATTATTTTGCTGCCAATCATTATTTTTGTGGCAGTTTTCGAAAAACAGATTATGGAAGGCATTATGGTGGGAGGAGTAAAAGCGTGAATGATTTTATCAATAATATGAGTACACTGATGTTTCAGAAGAAGGGACAGAGCAGGGCGATTAATCAGGAGAATCCCTCCGGAGAGAAAGGAAATGGCGGAAGGGCGGCAAGCCCTCTGGGACCAGGCAGAAAAGGCTCGCCGTGTATGCGCGGGGTAAAACCGGGAGAGACGAGAGTGCTGGCGGAAATAGAAGGCTGCGGCATAATCCAGCATATCTGGATTACGGTGGCAGATCGGACAGACAGGGATTATTTTGTCTTGCGGGATTTAGTCCTTAGGATGTACTGGGATGATGAAGAGGAGCCGTCGGTGGAGAGTCCTCTGGGAGATTTTTTCTGCTGCGGCTTCGGGCGGGACTGCATAGTAAATTCCATGCCGGTTGTGGTGAATCCGGCGAGGGGATTCAATAGCTATTTTCCGATGCCCTTCCGGAAAAAAGCACGGATTACGATTGAAAACCAGCATGAGGCGGAGCTGGGGGCATTCTTTTATCAGATAGATTATACACTGTATGAAGAATTGCCGGAGAACATCGCATATTTTCATGCACAATGGCGACGGGAGAAAATCACGGAGCTTCGAAAGGACTACACGATTCTGGATGGCGTGAAGGGAAAGGGGCATTATGTCGGAACCTATATGGCGCTCGCTACGCTCGAACGCTATTGGTGGGGAGAAGGAGAGCTGAAAATTTATCTGGATGGGGATGAACAGTATCCTACCATCTGCGGTACCGGAACAGAGGATTATTTTGGAGGCTCCTGGAGCTTTGCTTCTGTGGAAAATGGTGTGACGGTGGAGCATACATATAACACGCCTTTTATGGGATATCCCTATTTCTCGCGTGAGGATAACACGGTGTTTAATCAATATCATATGAATGATAAGCCGACGGAGCGTGGTTTTTATCGCTGGCATATTATGGACCCTGTCCTGTTTGACGAGGATATCCGGGTTACGATCCAGCAGATTGGCGTGTGCCATAAGGGACTTTTCGAGCGTCAGGATGATGTGTCGAGCGTGGCATACTGGTATCAGTCGGAGCCGCATAATCCGTTTCCAAAGCTGCCGCCGAAGGAAGACCGGTGGCCGCGGTAGATTATGAAAAGAAACTGCCTTTCGCAGGAAAAACTGCGCGGGCAGTTTTTTGATTGTTTTATGAAAAGAGAAGCTCTGTGAGGCAGACAGCAGAAATCCATTGAGCCTCTGATATCCGTATGTTATACTGTAAAAAAAACTATCCGGGACAGAAAAAAGGAGGCAGGGCATGAAACTGATGCATTTATCAGACCTTCATCTTGGAAAGCGTGTAAATGAGTTTTCCATGATCGAGGATCAGAAATATATATTATCGCAAATCATCTCTTTGCTGGACAGAGAGGGAGCGGACGGAGTGATCCTGGCGGGAGATATTTACGATAAGCCTATCCCTTCTGTAGAGGCCGTGCAGTTATTTGACAGCTTTCTCACCAGGCTTGCAAAGCGGAGGCTCCCTGTTTTTGTCATCAGCGGAAATCATGATTCCGTGGAGCGGGTGTCCTTCGGGGCACAGCTTATGGAGGGGGAAGGCATCTATATTTCTCAGGTATACGGCGGAAAGGTGCAAAACATTGTTCTTACAGATCAATACGGAGAGGTATGCATTTATCTGCTTCCGTTTTTAAAACCCGCTTCCGTGCGGCATGTATTTGAAGAGGCGGAGATTTCCACCTATCAGGACGCTCTGAAAAAAGCGATCGGAGAAATCGAAGTTGACAAAAGCAGGCGCAATGTCATTGTAGCGCATCAGTTTGTGACAGGCGCCAGCAGGTGTGAGTCAGAGGAGGTTCTGGTGGGCGGGCTGGATCAGGTCGAGGCATCTCTTTTTGACCGCTTTGACTATGCGGCGCTTGGGCATCTCCACAGTCCCCAGAGGGTAGGCAGAGAGACGGTCCGCTACTGCGGAACACCGTTAAAATATTCCTTTTCCGAGGCAGAACAGGAAAAATCCGTTACTATTGCAGAATTGAAGGAAAAAGGAAATATCGAAATCAGAACCATTCCCTTAAAGCCCCTTCGGGATATGCGCAAAATCCGGGGAACCTATCTTCAGGTAACGGAAAAAGCGTTTTATGAGGGGACAAACACAGAGGACTACTTACAGATTACCCTGACCGATGAGGAAGATATTCCGGACGGAATGCAGAAGCTTCGCATTATTTATCCCAATCTTATGAGGTTGGAATATGACAATCAAAGAACCCGGGAAAACCGCAGCGTAGAGGCTGCTGAGGCTGTAGAGCAGAAGTCGGAAGCAGAGCTCTTTGCGGAATTTTTTGAGCTGCAGAATAACCGGCCTATGAGTGAACAGCAGCATATTTTTGTCAAAAAGCTGATTCAAAAGCTTCAGGAAAAGGGCTTTGAAAAGTAAGGGAGGAACGATATGAAACCACAAAAGCTGATTATCAGCGCTTTCGGTCCCTATGCGGGAACGACAGAGATTGATTTTGAAAAGCTGGGAGATCATGGCCTTTTTCTCATTACCGGAGATACGGGAGCAGGAAAGACTACGATCTTTGATGCCATTACGTTTGCCCTTTATGGAGAAGCCAGCGGCGAGGTCCGCGATTCCGGAATGTTCCGCAGCAAATATGCAAAGCCTGAGACGCAGACCTACGTGGAACTGCGCTTTTTGTATCAGGGGAAATCCTATACGGTGGTGCGCAATCCGGAATATCTGCGCCCAAAGGGAAGGGGTACCGGATTCACCATGCAGAAGAGCGATGCCCGGCTTGTCTATCCGGACGACCGCCAGCCGGTTACAAAGTCCAGAGAGGTGACAAAAGCGGTAACGGAATTGATCGGGCTGGATTATCGTCAGTTTACTCAGATCGCCATGATCGCCCAGGGGGATTTTTTAAAGGT
>CAJKKX010000242.1 GCA_905200565.1 uncultured Lachnospiraceae bacterium | reverse complement strand
AAAGATACATGCGTGAAAAAGCCAGAAGAACCGCCAGGATCAACGCCGGAATCCACAGACGGTTTCTGCCGAAATACAGCGCTGACGCCGATGCAAAGGCCGCCGCCGTATGGCCGGACGGAAAGGAATAATCCAAAGGTCTGGCAATCAAAAGCTCAATCATCGTATTTACTTCATAGGGGCGGGTACGTGCCACCAGCGGCTTTAAAATCACATTGCACAAAAGCGCTTCCAGCGCCAGGCTGACTGCCAGAATCCCTCCCACTCTTCGCGTTTTGGGAATAACAAGCAGTACAAACGCACAGAAAATCCAGAGAATCCCGTAATCCCCAAGCCGTGTAATCCACGGCATTACAGCGTCAAACAGATCATTCCGGAAATATGTTTGCATAAAATCTAAAATGGAAATATCCATTCTCTTATCCTCCCCTTTCGTGGCAGATTCGTTTCTTTTCGAATCGTATTTTAGAGTCCGGATTATTATAACATACTTTTTACAGTTAGAAACAGAAGAATCGGCGCCGTGCGAAAATCCCGCAGCGCCGATTCCATATTGGAAAGTTTTCTATCTTTCCTCTGCTTATTTCTTATCGAAATGCCCGCACATAGGTGTTTGTGGTATTGACATTCGATTTTACCCTGAATTTGAATAACCTGATCTGCGACCGTTTTACATATCCGATCGCCCCGTTCGTAAATACGACCTGGTAATACCCGTTGATCTTCTGACTGTTCAGAATGAGCTTCGTATTCTTCATCAGCCTTCCGATGCGCTTTCCGTTTCCTGTCGCATCGCTGTAGATATAGGTCAGCGTCTTTGTCTTTGCCGTCCGGTACAGGGTAACCTGCGGCGCCGAGCTTACTTTTCCATTGTTTTTATTCTTCTTTGGCTTTGTCGCAACACCGTAACGGAATTCCCGATCCAGTTTTACGCAGTCCGCCGCTACATAACCGGTTCCCAGAGAACCTGTGCCATAGCGGATCTGATAATAGCCGCCGCTCTGCCCGGTGACAAGCACTCTCGTTCCGGTCGGAGCTACTGTGTTTGCTCCGCAGCCAGGACCTGTATAGATCCACGTGGTTGAGGAGATTTCTCCGTTTGAGGCGTTATCCCCGCTTGTCGTTCCTCCGGAGGTCACAGATACATAAGCAGACCTTACGTATGCGTAGCCGCCGTTGTAACGGATCTTATACCATTCGCCTACTGTATCCACAATCGTCACGGACGTACCTCTTGCATACTGCCCAAGCTGTATGCCCTGGAGACTTGCCGTGCTGCGGATAAACAGAGCGTCTGCCGTCGTCACACCATATTTGATTTCCGGTTTCTGCTTTTTGCCTGCTTTTACAGTCAGCCTGCACTTTGCTTCGTATCCGTTTGCCGTGATGGCGGTAATGGTCGTTTTTCCTTTCTTTTTGCAGGTAACAATACCAAACTCATCAACCGATGCAACAGTCGGGTCGGAGCTGGTCCAGTAGACTACTTTATTGTACGCGTCTGCCGGCAGCACCGTTGCGCCAAGCCTGAACATCTTGCCTTCTTTCCTTGTCAGCTTTGTTTTATTCAGCGTAATGCCTGTCGTCACCTGTCTGACATTGACTCTCACTTTATCGCTGACAACGCCAAAGTGATTGTCTTTTGCAGTGATCGTAATATAACAATTTCCGCTTCCTACTGTCACAATTCGTTCCGTATAGGTATCATAATATGCCACTTTGGGATTGCTGGTCGTCCAGACAACTTCCTTTTCCGTCGTGTAATCCGGATTGAACTGGTAGCCGATCTGGATTTTTTTGCCATTATAGCTGGTAATATTGTGTTTATCCAGGGTAACTGCATAGGGAGCTGCAATCACTTTTACCAGAATCTCTGCCCGCATACCGTTGTATGCTGTTGCGTACACCCATGTCTCTCCAATCGCTTTTGCATGGATCTTCCCGTAGCTGTCCACAGACAGGATTGCATCATTGCTGACGCTCCATGTCACCTTTGTGTCTGCCGGAACGGTTTCCCCTCCATTGAATACCGGGGAGAGGGTATAATCCTCGTTCAGGTAGAGGGTCATCCTGTCCTTTTCAAACCTTACGTCCTTGACTGCGGTTTTGATATAAACCAGAGCTTCCGCCGTATAAATGCTTCCGTCCGCCATTTCCATGGACGCTGTGACAGTTACCAGCCCTGCCGGGGCGTCTTTCGCTACCGTGGCGACTCCTTTGGAGTCTACCGTCACATAAGGACTGTCGGATGCCCATGTGATTTTGCCCTCTATCGCGTCTTCCGGTGACAGCTTCGTCTCAAAGGCAATGGACGTTCCCGGATATACCTCGGAACGTTCCGGCGTCATGGAAAGGGAGATGCCATCTCCGCCCACAACGATCTGGATCATGCCGACTGCCGGCGTTCCATAGCCGTCAGCGCCGTACCCGCCGCTCAGGCATTTTGCATAAATATAGGTCATTCCTTTTCCTGTTGCCGTTACTTTTCCGTTCTCATCTACAACTGCAACCGATTCATCCTCGCTTCCCCACAGGAGCGTCTTGTCATAGGCGTTCTGTGGTTCGATTACTGCTTTTAGCTGGATGGTCTCCCCAATCCGTTTTGCATAGATTGTCTCTGCCGAATCGGTGTCCACTCTTCTGACTTCCACGGTCTCAACCGGGGCTTTTACGAGTACCTCCGCACGTGCGAATGCGTCATGCTCCTGGCCTTTTTCATCCATCCAGCGGATGGTTCCTTTCACATAAGTGAAGCCTCCGCTGACTGCCGTGATCTTCCCTTCAGAATCGATAGATGCGATTTCCGGATCGTCGGATTCCCATGTGATGCCCGTATACTCCGCATTTGCAGGTACCGGTGCCGCTGAGATAAATGCACTCTGCCCCTTCCAGAGCTCATAACGGGTTTCTGAAAGCTCCACACCGTTTACACTCTGTTTTACGGTTATTTTTATCTTGGCACGCAGTCCGTTATAGGCCGCCGCATAAATGTATGTGGTTCCCGGCGCTTTTGCCGTTACAATGCCGGTAGCATTCACAGAAGCCACATTCTCATTCCCACTGGTCCAGATGAGCGCCGTATCATATGGCAGCGAGTTTCCGCCGTTCCATTTCACGTATCCGCTCAGATCATCGGTATTTCCCGTATAGATTATAATCTCGTCTTCTGTAAATTCTATGCTCTCTGCATCCTGTAAAGCTGTTACTGTAAGTTTTGCAGAAGCAGTCAGCTCACCGACCGTTGTAGTTCCTGTAATAATGAACCGGCCTGCTTGTAACGGGGTAAAGCTGATGCTGTCATAGTTCTGTGTGAGGATATAGTCGGTATTTTCTGTTGCTTCCTGTCCGTCCAAAGTCACCGTATAGGTAACCTCTGCATTCTTCGGAGCTTTGATTACGCCAACCTGTATGGTTTCTTCTGTCACCAGCTCTGCCATTGTCTCTTCAAATGCCAGGGAAGTCCTTCCATAAACGGTAACAAGGAAAGCCATCTCCGATCCATCCGGCGCGGCGGCTGTCACATATGTGATTCCTTCCGCAACTGCCACGACGCTGTTTCCTACAATTTTTGCAATCGCTGCGTTTTCTGTACTCCAGGTAACTTTTCCGGCCACCGCCTGCACATCCGGTAAAACTTTTGTCTCAGTACCGCCAATCTGAAGCACTGCTTCCCAGATAATGTCCAGAGATTCTTCGGTAAAGCCGCCCTGTGAAACAGCTACAAGGAAGTTCACTTTGCTTCCGTCCGGAGCTGTCACTGTCACGGTTGTATTTCCCTTCCCCTGCGCGTATACGATTCCATCCGTTACCGTTGCTACGGAAGCGTCCTCTGTCGTCCACGTAAAGGTGGCAGGGTCTGCCTGAATTGCCCCGCAGGTATCTTCTACCAGTTTGCTCAGGTCTTTATAAGCATCCTGCGCACTGTCCAGCATAAGGTTGATGACCCGGCTTTCGCCGTCCTTTAATCTCACGCCTGAAATATCTGCCGCTTCTACCGTTACCGTAAAGATTACTTTTGTTCCATCCGGTGCGTTTGCTGTCACAACTGCTGTTCCCGCTGCCCTTGCGACAAGAACTCCGCTGAGCGCTGCCACAATGCTTTCATCGGAATTGCTCCAGGTGATCTGATCCCGTAATGCTTTGTCGTTCGGGTTCATCGGCTGGGTATCGTCCAGTGCGCCCGTCAGGGACACGGTAATATACTGCCACAGGTCTTCGATTTCTTTTCCTCCCAGTTTCAGGGCGATCTGCGCATCTTCCCCTTCCACGGTTACTTTCGGAGCTGCCAGCACTTTCACGGATACTGCGAGTTCACTTCCGTCAGGCGCTGTCGCAATGGCTGCGGTCTCCCCTTCTGCTACTGCCTGCACCAGATAATT
>CAJKKX010000241.1 GCA_905200565.1 uncultured Lachnospiraceae bacterium | reverse complement strand
TCGGAATCCCGGTTCCGGCGATGCTGGAGAGCACCATGGCTGTCAGCAGTGCGATTCCGGTGCAAAGTGAGATGGAAAACGCGTGCAGTGCTGTCTGCCCTTTAAACAGCATCAGATAGCCGCCGATGCACACAAAGGAGAGTGCGCCCAGGATAGCGCCGTTCAGAAAGCCGATACGCGCTTCCTTGGTTATAAGAAAGAGCTTCTGCTTTGCAGTGAGCTGCTCGTCCATCAGTACACGGATCGTTACAGCAAGCGACTGCGTTCCGACGTTTCCAGCCATGTCGAGCACGAGCGACTGGAAGCTCACGAGCAGAGGAATCTGTACGACAACAAACTCAAACAGGCTGACGGTGCCGGACACTACCATGCCAAGCCCGAGCAGGATGACGAGCCACGGAAGGCGCTTGGCAATACTTTTTTTCACCGGCTCCTGCAGATCCTCCTCCGAGGAAAGACCGCCGAACTTCGCGTAATCGTCGCCCAGAATATCGTCGACGATGTCTATCATATCCTGTGAGGTCAGTACGCCCGCGAGGCGATTGTTTTCGTCAAGGACCGGAATGGAATCTTCGGAATAGTCGCGGATGCGGTCCGCACAGTCTTCAATCAGCTCGCTCGCGTAGACATAGGGGTACGAGGTGGTAGTGATCGTCTCCAGCGGCGTCGATTCGCGGGCGATAATAAGATCCTTTAAATCCACCGCGCCCACCAGGACGCCGTCCCCGTCCAGCACGTAAATAGTGGAAATATTATCATTTTCTGACGCCTGCTCTATCAGTTCCTTCATTGCCTGACGCACACCGGCGCCCTCGACAACAGAAATATAGTTTGTGGTCATCCGACTGCCGATCTCTTCTTTGCCGAAGGAAATGGAGAGTGCGATTTCCTTTTTCAGATCGTCCTCCATCAGATCGATTATCGTGTCGCGCTGGTCTTTATCGAGCTGCTGCAGATATTCCACTGTCGATGTGACGTCAAAGGCGGAGAGAACCGCGACGCGCCTGCGCATGCTTATTTCTTCCAGATAAAGATTGCGCTGCGGCGAATACTCCAGCATATCTGCAAGCGTCTGCGTATCCAGAATACTGTAAAGCCTGTGGCGCTCATCCCTGTGCAGAAGCTCCAGCGCTTCCGCGAGATCCTTTTCGTGATATTCATGCAGGCGTTCCCGCAGAAGCTTCGGCGTCAGCCCGCTTCGGATCATGGTAATAATTTCACGGTCATAATCCGGGTGCTGCATTGCGACTGCGGCACCGCCTGAAATATTTTTTCTTGTCTTCATTGTCTGTATCCTCCCTTACTCAAGAATTGTCATATTGACTGAGCAAAGACAGGCGCCGAGATACCGACCGGCAAAAAGAGCACAAAAAAACCATTGCCGTCAGTAATATGCTCTACACCCGGCTCTGCTGATGATGTAGCGCAGTTTTCAAACAGACAATGGCAGCTATAAAAACGGTCAGAAAACAGACGGCGTGCGTCTGAAAACTTTCCGCCGGATAACTGCCCTGTCGCTACTTCGTCCACCGCTGCTGCCGTCCATAATCTCACCTCTCTTTTCAAATTTATGGATGCCGGAGATAATCTGGGATCCTAAGGCTTATTCTAGCATTGCCTGCCGGAAATTTCAACAAGCGTTTTAAAATTGATTGAACGCAATGTTGCGGATCTTAGAAAAATAGGATAGAATGATTTGATAGAAAAAGCGGACGGATACCGCCCGTTCAGAAAATACGCAGAGAGGGAAAATTATGGTTTCATTTGAGAGCGATTATATTGCCGGGGCGCATCCCGAGGTATTGAAAAGACTGATGGAGACGAATCTGGAGCCGCTTTCCGGCTACGGGACAGATCCGTACTGCGAAAGAGCAAAGAAAAAGATTCGCGAGGCGTGCGGATGTCCGCGGGCAGAGGTGGAATTTTTGGTGGGCGGCACGCAGACGAATGCCGTTGTAATCGCTTCTATGCTGAAGGATTACGAGGGTGTGGTTGCAGCGAAAACCGGTCATGTGAGCGTGCATGAGGCGGGCGCGATCGAGTATACCGGGCACAAGGTGCTGGAAATTTCGCAGAAAGAGGGCAAGATTCAGGCGGAAACGCTGCAAAAGTATATGGAAATGTATTATGCTGATGAAAATTTTGAGCATATGGTATTTCCGGGCATGGTTTATATTTCGCACCCCACGGAGTATGGCACGCTTTATTCTAAGAAGGAACTGCAGGATATTGCAGAGGTGTGTCATAAATATCAGATGCCGCTTTTTGTGGATGGCGCGCGCCTCGGCTACGGTCTGATGAGTCATGAGACGGACGTCACTCTGCCGGAGCTGACAGAGCTTTGCGACGTCTTTTACATTGGCGGCACCAAAGTGGGCGCACTCTGCGGCGAAGCGGTGGTTTTTACGAAGGGAAACAAGCCGAAGCATTTTCTGACGTCTGTGAAAAAGCGGGGCGCGCTGCTTGCGAAGGGACGCCTGCTTGGCGTGCAGTTTGACGCGCTGTTTACCGACGATCTGTATTTTGAGATCGGACGCTATGCGATCGAGAAGGCGGAAGAGCTGAAAGAGATTTTCCGCAGCAAGAATCTTGATATTTATCTGGCATCCCCCACAAACCAGCAGTTTATCATTCTGGAAAATAAGCGTATGGAGGAGCTGAAGAAGGAGATAAAATTCAGCTTTTGGGAAAATCTCGACGACACGCACACTGTTGTCCGTTTTGTAACGAGCTGGTCTACGACAGATGCGGATATGGAGACGCTGCGGCGGGTATTGTAATCCGGGCTGTCCGAACGCTGCGGTGGCGCGGTGTCGGTGCTGCCCTGCGCAGCCCAAAGACGGCGTCACTGGCGGTGGAGTGATTTCCTGATTATCTGCAGTATCGGAAGGAGGCGGACGGATGTCCCGTATGACAGGAAAAAATAACATTACCTCGAAGCAGTTTAACCGGGGACTTCTGCTGAAGCTGATCGCGACAAGGGTCTGCCGGACGCGCATCGAGCTTTCGAAAGCCACCGGGCTGACGAAGATGACCGTGACGAATATTATTTCGGAGTTTATGCAGCAGGATCTGGTCGCAGAGTGCGAGGAAGAGCAGACGGAAGTATGCGGCAGAAATCCGATCCTGCTGGAGATCTCGCCGAAAGCACCGAAGGTGATCGGGCTTTTGATTTTCCGCGACCGCATAGAGGCCGTGCTGTGCACCATCTCCATGGAGACGCTGGCAACGGAGAGCATTCAGTTTGATTCGCTGACAAAGGAGCAGCTATATGAACACTGCTTTGCGGTGATCGACCGGCTGCTCGAAAAGGAGAAACATATTCTTGGTATCGGTGTGGCGGCGATCGGTCCGGTGGATATCTGGAAAGGCGTGATCCTGAATCCGCCGCGGTTTTACGGCATCCGCAATGTACCGATTTTAGAGGTGCTGAAGGAAAGATACGCGTATCCTGTTTTTTTCGATCACGATAATAACAGCGCGGCGCTTGCGGAGCGGCTGTTCGGTATTGGAAGAAATGTGCAGGATTTTCTGTTTCTTGGCATCTCAAACGGTATCGGCTCCGGGATCGTCAGCGGCGGCGAGCTTTACCACAGCCATCGTGGAATTGCGCCGGAAATCGGTCACATCAGTATTGATCGCAGAGGGCCTATGTGTGTCTGCGGCAACCGGGGATGCCTGGAGCTGTACGCAAATACACATATTGTTTTAAAGAAACTGCGGGCAGCAGCCGGGGAGGGAGCAGGCACGGACGATCCTTCAGGAACGCCGGAAACCGCTTCTTTCGCTGACTTCTGCCGTATGCCGCCTACCACAGGGACAGAGGCGGTCTTTGAGGAAATGCTGCAGGACGTCAGCGCCGTCCTTGTCACCAGCGTGAATATCCTGCACCCGGAAATGATCGTGCTCGGACATGACTGCATCGACTGGGATGAGCGTCACGTCCGCAGGCTGGAGGAGCTGGTAAATGAGCGGAAGGTGGTGCACGACCAGAGCCCCCTGCCGGTGAAAAAGGCTTATTTCGGAAAAGAAGCGCAGCTTATCGGGGCGGCGTGCAACGTGGTGAATCAGATGTTTAAGGGAGAGCTGAGCAGTTACATTTTGTAAAAGCAGTCTTGACATCTCTTCTATACTTGCTATAATAATAGTAAATTAAATATACCATTAAACGAGGAAAAGTGGACTGCAAAAGAGCAGTCAGAAAGGGATGGAGGACATGATCAAAAAGTATCAGATCGACACAGAGGAAAATAAGGCATTTTTACAGGAGCTTGCAGACGATCTGCTCCGCTTCGGGCACAGATTCCCGTCGCCGGAGGGAAGCTCCTGGTATCTGGGAGACGACGGCACGCCGTGGACGGACCGCAACCGCGAGACATGGATTACCTGTCGTATGGCGC
>CAJKKX010000240.1 GCA_905200565.1 uncultured Lachnospiraceae bacterium | reverse complement strand
AAATCCGGCCCGCCTGTATATGCGGGATGGAGTTTTTGAAATCAGATCGTGCATTGACAACGAACAAAAATAGGAAAAGATGGTGATGCTTATGTCAATGAAAACAAAGACGGCCAGTGAGAAAAAAGAAGAGATTAAGAAAGCAGATGCCAGCGTAAAGACGATGGAGGATTTTACCAGTCCGGACGTCCTGTATCAGGAGCTGATTGCCAGCGTTCGGAAATACCATCCATCAACGGACATTTCTATGATTGAAAAGGCGTACAGGATTGCCCGTGACGCCCATGAGGGACAGAGCAGGAAATCGGGAGAACCCTACATTATTCATCCGCTTTGCGTGGGAATTATTCTGGCGGATTTGGAGCTTGATAAGGAAACGATTGTGGCGGGGCTTCTGCACGACGTCGTGGAGGATACGGTCATGACGTCAGAGGAAATCGCACAGGAATTCAGCGGCGAGGTGGCCCTGCTTGTGGACGGGGTCACGAAGCTGGGACAGTTGAGCTATTCCGCCGATAAAGTGGAGGTTCAGGCAGAAAACCTGCGCAAGATGTTTCTGGCGATGGCAAAGGATATCCGGGTCATTATGATTAAACTGGCCGACCGGCTTCACAACATGCGTACTCTGAAATATATGAAGCCGGAAAAACAGAAGGAAAAAGCCCGTGAAACGATGGATATTTATGCACCGATCGCACAGCGCCTGGGTATTTCGAAAATCAAGGTGGAGCTGGATGATCTTTCCCTGAAATATCTGGAGCCGGAGGTCTACTATGACCTGGTGGAGAAGATTGCGCTCAGAAAGAGCGCCAGGGAAGCGTTTGTGCAGGGAATTGTGGACGAAGTCAGTTCACATATTGAGGAAGCGGGCATCAAAGCGCAGATTTATGGAAGAGTCAAGCACTTTTTCAGTATTTATAAGAAAATGGTGAACCAGGATAAGACCCTGGATCAGATATACGATTTGTTTGCGGTCCGCATTGTCGTGGACAGTGTGAAGGACTGCTATGCGGCTCTGGGAGTCATCCATGAGATGTATAAGCCGATTCCGGGGCGGTTTAAGGATTATATTGCCATGCCGAAGCAGAATATGTACCAGTCTCTGCATACGACGCTGATCGGACCGAACGGACAGCCTTTTGAGATTCAGATTCGTACCTTCGAGATGCACCGGACGGCAGAATACGGAATTGCGGCGCACTGGAAGTACAAGGAAAGCTCGGATGGCAAGAAACCGGTCGCCCAGCAGGAGGAAGAGAAGCTGAGCTGGCTGCGTCAGATTCTGGAATGGCAGCGTGATATGTCCGATAACCGGGAGTTTTTGACGCTTTTAAAGAGCGACCTGGATCTGTTTGCGGAAAATGTGTACTGTTTTACCCCGGCGGGAGACGTGAAGAATCTGCCCAATGGCTCCACGCCGATTGATTTTGCTTACAGCATTCATTCGGCGGTTGGAAATAAGATGATCGGCGCCAGGGTAAACGGAAAGCTGGTAAACATTGATTATATCATTCAGAACGGAGACCGGATCGAGATTCTGACTTCGCAGAATTCCAAAGGGCCGAGCCGTGACTGGCTGAAGATTGTCAAGAGCACCCAGGCGAAGAATAAAATTAACCAGTGGTTTAAGAACGAACGGAAAGAAGATAACATTATCAAAGGAAAGGAACTGCTCGTATCTTACTGTAAGGCGAAAGGAATCGTCCTGAGCAATCTTTTAAAGCCGACCTATATGGAAAGCATCATGCGGAAATACGGTTTTCGTGACTGGGAATCAACGCTTGCCGCGATCGGGCACGGCGGCCTGAAGGAAGGCCAGGTCGTAAACCGGCTCCAGGAGGAGTATGACAAGCAGCATAAGAAAGAACTGACGGATGCGGATATTCTGGAAGCGGCAGAGTCGAAGGAGCGGATGCGTGTCGCCAAGTCAAAGGGCGGCATCGTGGTAAAAGGCATTCATGACGTAGCCGTGCGGTTCTCAAAGTGCTGCTCGCCGGTTCCGGGGGATGAGATCGTTGGATTTGTGACGAGAGGAAGAGGCGTATCCATCCACCGGACGGACTGTATTAATGTGATTAATCTGTCGGAGGCAGACAGGGTACGTCTGATTGATGCGGAGTGGCAGGCTCCGCCAACAGGAAAAAGCAGTGAGCTTTATGCCGCGGACATTAAAATCTTTGGTTATAACCGTACCGGGCTTCTGGTGGACATCACGAAAATCCTTACGGAAAGAAAGATTGATGTGACCACGGTGAACAGCCGTACCAGCAAACAGGGAATGGCGACCATCTGCCTGAGCTTTGACGTGCCAAGTAAAGAAGAGCTGAACCGGCTGATTGAAAAGATCAGACAGGTGGAGAGCGTAATTGATATTGAGCGGACCACCGGCTGAGAGGAGAGAAAAAATGGGAAAACTTCAAATTAAGAAGTATGTGCTCGGCATGATAAGAACAAATACGTACCTGCTCGTCAATACAGATACGAAGGAAGCGATTATCATTGACCCGGCGGATTCACCGGAGCTGCTGGAACAGAAAGTGACAGAGCTGTGTGTAAAGCCTGTGGGGATTCTGCTGACGCATGGACATTTTGACCATATCGGGGCGGCGAAAGCGCTGGGAGAACGGTATCAGATTCCCATCGGGGCCGGAAAGGAAGAGCTGGACGTGATAACAGGCGAAGAGAATATGTCGGCACAGTTTGGGGGATTTTTTACGGTAGTTCCGGATCGTCTTTATGAGGATCAGGAAGTAGTACGGATGGCAGGATTTCAGATTCAGGTGCTGCATACGCCGGGGCATACCAGGGGCGGCGTGTGCTATTATCTGCCTGAAAAAGCGGTACTGTTTGCGGGGGATACCCTGTTTTGTGAGAGCGTGGGACGCTCGGATTTTCCGACGGGAAGCATGACTGTGCTGGTGCGTTCCGTGCGGGGATTGCTGAAGATGCTGCCAGAGGAAACGGTTGTTTATCCGGGACATGGACCGGAGACTACGATTGCGCATGAAAAGGAGTATAACCCGTTTGTATGATATTTGTAAAGCTGAATAAACGAGATTTTGAATATGACATTCATTCTCTGGTCCGGGCATTCTATCCGGAGATGGAAGTCATGGTGAAGGCTTCGGATGAGAATTCGGAAGAGAATGTATTTGCCGGAGATGAAGCGGCAGAGCTTCGCATAAGTATAGATTACGAGGATGACGGAATCAGAATCCGCTTTGCGGACGGGGACGGAAACGTGCGGCTGGAGCAGTCTGAAACGGTAGACGGTTACGCAGACAGGAAGCAGACGAAAAATTCTCTGAAACTCCTGCTCTACCGGATGCTGTCAGAGTATACCGGACAGGAGCTTCCCTGGGGGAATTTAACAGGAATACGGCCGACGAAAATACCGATGGCTCTTTTGCAGGCGGGCTGGAAGAATACGGAAATTGCGGAATATATGCGGAAAACTTACCTGACCAGCAAGGAAAAGACAGCGCTGGCGATTATGATTGCCAACCGGGAAAAATACATTTTGGAACAGATACCTTATAAGGATGGATACAGTTTGTATCTTGGGATTCCATTCTGTCCAAGTATCTGTGTGTACTGCTCTTTTAGTTCCAGTCCCATCCATATCTGGAAGTATAAAGTAGATGCTTATCTGGACGCCATGTGCAAGGAAATTGCTTTTGGAGCGGAGGCTTACAGAGGAAGGACTCTGAATACCCTTTACATAGGGGGTGGAACCCCTACGACGCTGACTCCGGCGCAGATGGATCGTCTGCTTACCGAGGTGGAGCGCCACTTTGACCTTTCTCATCTGAGTGAGTTCACGGTGGAGGCCGGAAGGCCGGACAGCATTACGGCAGAGAAACTCAAAGTGCTGATGGAGCATAAGGTAAGCCGTATTTCCATTAATCCGCAGACCATGAACCAAAAAACGCTGGATTTGATCGGACGGCGGCATACCGTGGAAGAGACGGTGGAAGCTTTCACACTGGCGAGGGAGCTGGGATTTGACAATATTAATATGGATTTGATCGTGGGGCTTCCGGGTGAAGAATTGCCGGAGGTGGAGCATACCATGAAAGAGGTAACGAAGCTGGACCCGGACAGCATTACCGTACATTCTCTCGCGGTAAAGCGGGCAGCCAGGCTGCATATGTTCCGGGATCAGTACCGGGAGATGACCTTCACGAATAATCAGGAAATTATGAATATGACTTCCATTTACGCAGGAAATGCCGGTATGTCTCCTTATTATCTCTATCGGCAGAAAAATATGGCGGGAAATTTTGAAACCGTTGGCTATGCGCGGGAGGGCGCGGCAGGAATATACAACATTCTGATCATGGAAGAGAAGCAGAGCATCCTGGCGCTCGGCGCCGGCGCTTCCACAAAGCTTGTGGACGGCGAGCGG
>CAJKKX010000239.1 GCA_905200565.1 uncultured Lachnospiraceae bacterium | reverse complement strand
ACGAAGACATTCTGTCCGCTCCTCTGGCTCTCGCATAGGCGCAGGCCAGCGGGGAAAGCTCGCCCATGTCATCAACCCAGTAAATCTTTGCCAGTGTTTCCGTCAACGGAAGCCCGATCGCCGCGCCTGCCGGAGATACATGCTTAAAGGAGGTCGCAGCAGGAAGCCCTGTCGCTTCTTTCAGTTCCCGTACCAACTGCCATCCATTAAAAGCATCCAGAAAATTGATATATCCCGGCCGTCCCATCAGCACCTGAATCGGAAGCTCGCTTCCGTCTCCCACATAAATTCTGGAAGGCTTCTGGTTTGGGTTGCATCCATACTTTAACTGCAATTCTTTCATCTTCTTTTCCTCCTACTGATTCTTATTCACAATCTTTGTTTCCCAGGTTCCTGTCGCAATATCAATATATCTCACAAAAAGAGAGACCTTATTGTCCTCATTTAAGCTTTCCCAGAGCATCTCTGTGAAAGCCTCCATATCATCCGGAATCTCTACCAGCTTCGGTTCTCCCTCGAAGCTTGGAAGCGGGTTTCCGTCACACATATAAGTATGGATGAAATGGCCCTCTCCATTTGCAGGATTTTCATATGCAAAGGTATAACGGTGACAGGAATCCGGATTTCCATTGCTGCTCTTTAAAATAGACATCGCATAATCATAAGCCCCGCCCTCTACGTGCATGACGCCGGAAATCCTCGGTGTGTAGTTTGGTGCATCCGGCTCGAACTCGCGGCTTCTGAGACTCTGTTCAAAGGTCAGCTCTTTATCCATCCCCTCATAGATCGTGTCAGTCTGATCGCCGTTTGTCACGATTGTACGAT
Organism: uncultured Lachnospiraceae bacterium; assembly: GCA_905200565.1. The sequence continues at coordinate 3,588 of CAJKKX010000239.1, read as the reverse complement.
TTCCCAGAACACGTACCGGCGCATAGATAATCAGGCTCGGATCGGTCAGCTTTGACGGATCGAACGCCTGTGTACGGATGCCCGCCCCCTCTTCTACGAATACACGGTTCCGGCTGTTCTCACTTCTTCCCATAATAAAGTAAGCGGTCACCGCTTTCGTACCGTCCGCCGACTTTCCAATGATAATTCCTCTTCCCGGATATGCGTTGTGCTTTAATTCCTGCTCCAATGAAATTTTTTCCATGAGTGTTCTCCTTTTTCGATTTTTTCATAAAAAAGACCGCCTGAGGACCAAATGTATCATTCAAGTGGTCGCCCAGGCGGTCGGCGTCTTTTTGTTGTACTCCCCGTAGGTACTCCTACTTATCCGCCAGTCGTACAACTCTTATGCTCATCTTACACTATTTCCTTTTACTTTGCAAGAGAAAATATCTGCTGTTTGAAAAGATACAGTACGCTTCCCTCTTTTTCCCGGATCACCCATTTCTTCTCAAGCTTCAGGAAATCACAGGATTTCATCACATGCAGCAGGATGCTCTCCTCCGTCGTATAGACCGCCAGAATCCCATCCTCCTTCAGCACACTGGGGATTTTTTCAAAAAATCTCTCATAAAGCTCCGTGATTTCTTCCACACCTTTTGTTCTGGTGACCGTGGGCATATTTGTGATGATCTCATCAAACAGATACTCGTGACGGAAATCCAGGAAGTCACGGTTGATAAAGTTGACTGGAACCTTCGCTTCTTTCGCATTTTCTTTGGCTTTTTCGATCGCTTCCGCATAGATATCGACACCATAAAGGGGATTTGCCGCCATCAAGCGTCTCCGCTCAATCAGCATAGTTCCCACACCGCAGAAAGGGTCCAGAACCTGCGCCCCGTCCTTCAGGTACGGCTTTAAAAGATTCATCACCAGTGCGGCATTTACCGGATGGATCGAAGACGCCACCACGTTTTTCCGGTAAGAAAATCTTTTATCCTTTATCGTATACGATTTCAGAAGCGGCACAAAGCCGCCATCCTTTTTGTGCAGCAGACGAAGCTCAATCTCATAATCCGACGGGGAATTTAAAAATTTTCTGCCCGACGCCAGCTCCAGAGCGGCGGAAAACTTCCTGACAAAATCACTTCCGTCCTTCTTTTCCATCTTTCCACGCATTTCCACCCGGAAATAAAAAGGCGCGTCCCCTTTATGGCAGCCTTTCAGGAATGCGAAAAGCCCTGACCCCGCCAGAATCTTTGCCGCTTGTTTTTCATCCTCCGGCAGCCGTGCGGCGCCTGGAACCGGAAACAGCATCTCAGACCAGGTGCGAACAGCAAATACCTTCTGCACGTCCCTGCACCTTATGCGCACGCCGCCTGCCAGAAGCGCCGTCTTTTCTTCTTTCAACTGTTCCCTGGTGACTTCCCGATGTTCCCGGTTTGTCAAAAGAATGATGTCCGTTTCCCGTTCCAGTCCGGTAAACGTGTGTTTTCTCTCTTTTTCATATTTCAGCAGCAGGGCCCGAAGCTCTGCCAGTTCTTCCCTCTCATGCTTCGCATCTTCCTCAGAGGAGTTCCGGTGAATCAGGAAATCTCTGCGTTTTTTCAGCTCTGTAAGATACGGACTGCAATCGTATTGCCCCATAGCTTTCAGATAAGATGCGCGCACAAAAAGCTGTTCCTCCTCCTGATATGCCCTCCATAAGCGTGGAAGCATATCGTCGCATTCCATCTCGCCCAGAATCAGCGCCGCATTCTTTCGCACTTTCGCATCTTCATGTTTTAACAAAGCGGCGATTTCCGAGTAATCTCCTGCCATCAGATACGCAAAGGCACGTTTGCCCCCGCTTTCCTTTATCTCCTTTTTCAAGGCGATCAGACTGGCACGTATATCCGTCCCTCTTCTGATATTTTCATAAAGCTCTTTCACCATGCTATTTTCCATTCTCCTGAATATACTTTGCCACGTCGTTTTTAAACAGTTCCCAGGCATCCTCATGTTCCACGAAATATTTGGGACACTCTTTTCCTGTTACATCATAATGGCGGATGATGTCGTCCATTCCCAGATCAAACTTTCCGCACAGAAACGCCACCAATTCTACCAAAGATTCATACGTCTCCCTGTTAAATTTTCCAGTTTCGTCAGGATGACAGCACTCAATGGATACACTGTCCTGATTTCTGCTGTTGGAGGCATACGCCACCTCTGCGGTCGGCACGCACTGAATGATTTCGCCGTCCAGACCCACGATAAAATTACTGCTTACCTTCGTTTCCTGCGTATCCTTCAGATTTTCAAAGTAATCTCTGTTATTCTGCGCCGTACTTCCCGGATTTGCCGTATAATGGACGACTACGCTCCTGATTTTATCCGTGGGCGTTCCCGGCCTTGAATATTCATTCACCGTCAGAAGCTGTACATCCAGTTCTGGAGTCTCCACCTGTTTCGTAGGGCTTCCAATGTCATATTCCCCATAATTTTCTCTGCCCACCGAAAGAAACGGTTTCCCTGACAGACGCAGCGCAATCACCAGCGCTGCTGCCAGCGCCAGGACTCCCAGGCCGCCGACCGTCATGCGCCTCCTGATCTGTTTTCGCCGCTGTGCTCTGGTCATGCGCTTTTTCTTATGTTTCTCACTCATCGATATCTGCCCCTTGTGCCAAACAGGGACTGCTGCAAATACGGGATAGCCTTCCATGCAGCTAAACCATACTTCGCAGCAGCCCCATTCTGCTAATTATTGATCGACGCTATAGTTCGGCGCTTCTTTTGTAATATGGATATCATGCGGATGTGATTCTTTTAAGGAAGCTGCTGAAATCTTCACAAATCTTCCCGTGCTTTTGAGCGTTTCCACATCCGGCGCTCCGCAGTATCCCATACCGGAACGAAGGCCGCCCATTAACTGGAATACCGTATCTTCCACGCTGCCTTTATAAGCCACACGTCCCTCGACGCCCTCCGGAACGAGCTTCTTCGCATCCGTCTGGAAATAGCGGTCCTTACTGCCGTTCTCCATCGCTGCGATCGAACCCATGCCGCGGTAAACTTTATACTTTCTTCCCTGATACAGCTCAAACTCACCCGGTGCCTCGTCACAGCCTGCAAACATACTTCCCATCATGCAGACACTTGCCCCTGCAGCTAAAGCCTTTGTCATATCACCAGAATACTTGATACCGCCATCTGCGATGATCGGCACACCATATGGCTTTGCAGCCTCATAGCAGTCCATAACAGCAGAAACCTGCGGAACACCAATACCAGCAACCACACGTGTGGTACAAATAGAACCTGGTCCAATACCAATCTTAACAGCATCGGCTCCTGCCTCGATCAGTGCCTTTGTTGCCTCTCCTGTTGCTACGTTACCAACGATAACCTGCAGATCAGGATAAGCTGCCTTGATCTCCTTTAAGGTAGTGATGATGTTCTTAGAATGACCATGTGCAGAATCGATTACGATACAATCTACCTTTGCATTTACGAGAGCTGTTACACGATCCATAACATTCTTTGTGATACCGACAGCTGCACCACACAGAAGACGTCCCTGCTCGTCCTTTGCAGACAGCGGATACTTGATCTGCTTCTCAATATCCT
>CAJKKX010000238.1 GCA_905200565.1 uncultured Lachnospiraceae bacterium | reverse complement strand
AATATTGATTTCTGATATTCCGTTTGACGGACCGTGTGCAACTACACAGGTAGGTCTGATCGACGGTGAATTCGTTATCAACCCGTCTCTGGCTCAGAAAGAACTTTCTGATCTTCAGCTGACAGTTGCTTCCACAAGAGAAAAAGTCATCATGATCGAAGCCGGTGCAAATGAAGTTCCGGAAGATACTATGATTGAAGCAATCTATAAGGCACATGATGTAAACCAGGAGATCATCCGTTTTATCGACAAGATCGTAGCTGAATGTGGTAAAGAAAAACATCTGTATGCTTCCTGTGCAGTTCCGGAAGAACTGTTTGAAGCAATTAAGAAGATCGTGCCTCCGGAAGAAATGGAAGAAGCTGTTTTTACAGATGACAAGCAGACAAGAGAAGAAAATATCCGTGAGATCACAGCAAGACTTCAGGATGCATTTGCAGATAATGAAGAATGGCTGGCTGTTCTTGGCGAAGCCGTATATCAGTATCAGAAAAAAACTGTGCGTAAAATGATTCTGAAAGATCATAAACGTCCGGACGGCAGGGAAATCACACAGATTCGTCCGCTCGCAGCAGAGGTAGACCTGATACCGAGAGTACATGGTTCCGCTATGTTTACCCGTGGCCAGACCCAGATTTGTACGATTACGACATTGGCGCCGCTTTCCGAAGCACAAAGACTGGACGGGCTGGACGAGGCGGAGACCAGCAAGCGTTATATGCACCATTACAATTTCCCAAGCTACTCGGTAGGAGAGACAAGACCATCGAGAGGGCCGGGACGCCGTGAGATTGGTCATGGCGCATTAGCTGAGAGAGCGCTGGTTCCGGTACTGCCGGATGAAGAGACGTTCCCATATGCGATCCGAACGGTATCCGAGACCTTTGAATCAAATGGTTCCACCTCACAGGCAAGTATCTGTGCGTCTACCATGTCCCTTATGGCAGCCGGTGTGCCGATCAAGCGTCCGGTAGCAGGGATTTCCTGCGGTCTGGTGACAGGCGAGACAGACGAGGATTATCTGGTACTTACCGATATTCAGGGTCTTGAAGATTTCTTTGGCGATATGGACTTTAAGGTGGCAGGCACGGATAATGGTATCACAGCGATCCAGATGGATATTAAGATTCATGGACTGACGCGGGCGATTATTGAAGAAGCTATCGCCAGAACGAAGGAAGCGCGTACTTTCATTTTACACGGCGTTATGGAAAATGCGATTTCCCAGCCGAGACCGGAAGTGGGTCCGTATGCGCCGAAGATCATTCAGATTCAGATCGACCCTCAGAAGATTGGCGACGTGGTGGGGCAGAGAGGAAAGACCATCAATGCAATCATTGAGCAGACAGGCGTGAAGATCGATATTACGGATGATGGAGCAGTATCTATCTGCGGCACAGAGCAGGCAGCCATGAATAAAGCGCTCGATATGATCCGTATCATTACAACGGATTTCGAGGCAGGACAGGTATTTGTCGGTAAAGTAGTCAGCATTAAGGAGTTTGGCGCCTTCCTGGAGTTCGCACCAGGAAAAGAGGGAATGGTACACATCTCCAAAATTTCAAAAGAGCGGATTAACCGTGTGGAAGATGTACTGACTCTGGGCGATAAAGTGAAGGTCGTTTGTCTCGGAAAGGACAAGATGGGACGCATCAGTTTCAGTATGAAGGATGTAAAATAATAAAATTACTCTTGACAATTCTGTTGAAAAGTACTAGACTGATACAGAATAGAAAAACCGATGAGAAAGAGTAGTAGGTGAAGCGTGAAGTTACAGAGAGCTGCCGTTGGTGGAAGGCAGTACGGAGCGGTTTACTGAATGGACTTTCGAGGGCAGCCCGAAATCAGAGGAGAGTAGGCGTTGTCGGGAACCGAACCCGTTATCAATCAGGAGTGTATGAAAGTACATGCGAAAGTGGACGTTACGTCAAATTGAGTGGTACCGCGGATAATGTGAATCATAGCCGTCTCAAGCAGAAATGCTTGAGGCGGCTTAAATATTTTAAGGAGGAATTTTATCATGAAAAAGAAAGTATTGGCAGTATTATTGACAGCAGCGATGGCATCATCCATTCTGGCAGGATGCGGAAGCAAAGAAGCGGAGACGGCGGCACAGACAGAAAGCGCCGCAGCGGGAGTTTCCTATACCATAGGAATTTCCCAGTTTGCAGAGCATGGTTCCCTGGACAATTGTAAAGAGGGTTTTCTCGAAGGTCTGGAAGAAGCGGGAATCAAAGAAGGAGAAAATTTGACCATTGTTTTTGAAAACGCGCAGACGGACACAGGAACAGCCAGCACGATTGCGGACAGCTTTGTGTCGAAAAAGGTGGATCTGATCTGTGCAATTGCCACGCCAAGCGCTATGAGCGCATACAACAGTTGTATGGATACGGATATTCCGGTCATTTATACGGCGGTTTCTGATCCGATAGGCGCAGGTCTGGCGAAGGAGGACGGCTCCAGTGTAGGGAATATTACAGGTACGGCGGATTCTCTGCCGGTCAAAGAACAGCTTGAAATGATCCGCGCGCTGATGCCGGATGCAAAAAAGATCGGTATCCTGTATACAACAAGCGAAGCAAATTCTGTCAGTACAATTAAAACTTATAAGGAGCTGGCAGGTGAGATGGGATTTGAAATCGTAGATACCGGAATCAACACCATTGCGGATGTGGAAATGGCGGCGAAGGACATGGTGACAAAGGTTGACTGCATCACGAATCTGACGGATAATACCGTGGTATCGGCGCTTCAGACCGTTCTGGCGGCAGCAAATGATCAGGGCATCCCGGTATTCGGTTCTGAAATCGAACAGGTAAAGAATGGATGCCTGGCTTCTATGGGAATTGACTATATCGAACTTGGAAAGCAGACAGGCGCAATGGCGGCAAAGGTGTTAAAAGGAGAGGCGGCAGCATCTGATATCAACTTTGAGACATGTGCGGGAGCAAATCTTTATGTGAATACAGCGGCAGCCGAAAAGTTAAACTTTGAGCTGGACCAGGATTACGTGAAAGACGCAGTTGAGACATTTGATGAAATTGTAGTGGAATAATCGGAGGAAATCATGGTTTTAATACAGAGCGTTCTGGAACAGGGGATGATTTATGCGATCATGGCGCTGGGGGTCTACATTACTTACAAAATACTGGATTTCCCGGATTTGACCGTAGATGGAAGCTTTCCGTTGGGAGCGGCGATTACGGCAGTTATGATCAGCAGGGACGTGAATCCTTTGCTGACGCTGCCAGTCTGTTTCCTGGCGGGGGCATTTGTAGGGACATTAACCGGATTGATTCACGTAAAACTAAAAGTGAGAGATCTGTTGTCGGGAATTATTATGATGACGGCGCTTTATACGGTTAACTTGAGAATCGCAGGGAGAGCCAACCTTCCGATCTATAATAAGACGACCATTTTTGACAATTCGCTGGTCAATGATGTTTTGAAAGGAGGACTCGCTTCGTTCAAAACGATTCTCATTGTGTTAGTGATCACACTGATCAGTAAGTATCTTCTGGATTGGTATTTAAGAACAAAGTCCGGAATGCTTCTGCGGGCGGTAGGAGATAATGATAAAATCATCACTTCTCTGAGTGTGGACAAAGGACGGATAAAAATCGTTGGACTGGCGGTCGCCAATGGTCTGGTGACGCTTAGCGGGGGCGTTTTTGCCCAGCAGCAGCGCTATTTCGATGTTTCTATGGGAACTGGTACAGTTGTCATCGGGCTTGCGAGTGTGATTATTGGAACCAGCCTTTTTAAGAAAATTACGATTCTCAGAGTGACTTCCAGTGTTGTCATCGGTTCGATTCTCTATAAAGGATGCGTGGCGATTGCTATCAGCCTGGGCTTTGAATCCACGGACCTGAAAATGATTACGGCAGTTTTGTTCCTGATGATTCTGGTTCTTGGAATGGAACGGAAAAGGAAGGTAAAGGTCGATGCTTGAATTAAAACATATTCATAAATATTACAATCAGGGAACTGTGAATGAAATGTGCCTGTTTCAGGATTTTAACCTCCGGGTGGAGGATGGAGAGTTTGTCTCTGTTGTGGGAAGCAACGGGTCGGGAAAGACTTCTATGCTGAACATTATCTGTGGAAGTATCGGTGTGGATTCCGGACAGATTCTGATGAATGACAAAGATATTACAAAGCAAAAGGAACTTTCCAAAATCGGAAGGGTTTTTCAGAATCCGGCGATGGGAACCTGTCCTTCTATGACGATTATGGAAAATATGGCGCTGGCGGCCAATAAAGGGAAACCTTACAATCTGGGACGCTGCGTAGATAAAAAGCAAAGGGAAACATATCGCGAGACGCTCCGGCTGCTGAACCTGGGGCTTGAGGATAAGATGGATGTAAAAGTGGGTTCTCTTTCCGGAGGGCAGCGGCAGGCAATGGGGCTTTT
>CAJKKX010000237.1 GCA_905200565.1 uncultured Lachnospiraceae bacterium | reverse complement strand
CATCCCGCCATTAAAAAGTATGGAGAGTGTGAAGGAGGGTAAAAGTGGACCGGGTAAAGATAAGAAAAAAGAAAAAATATGATAATTGTGCGTATGCCATGATTTTTCCGGCATATTTTGTGTTTACTGTGTTTATCTTAATTCCAATCGGCATGGTTCTGTATTACAGCGTCACGAATTATAATCTTTATACGGCGCCGGATCTGGTGGGCCTGAAAAATTATATCAATTTGCTGAAAGATGACGACTTTTTCAGTGCGGTAAAAAATACGCTGTTCTACAGTATATTTACGCTGTTTCCGCAGCTGGCTCTTGGCTTATTTGTCGCTGTGATCCTGTATCGGAAGTCGCGGCTGATCCCGATATTCCGGACGGCGTTCTATTTGCCGAATGTGATGTCCATGGTATGTATGTCCATGGTATGGCTGTGGATTTATGATCCGACCTTTGGCCTTTTAAACTCGATTTTAAAAATGTTCGGCGTGTCTGCCAAACAGTGGCTGCAGGATCCCAATATGGCAATGCCCTGCGTGATCATTATGGGAATATGGAAAAACTGTGGATATTCGATGGTCATTTTCCTTTCGGGACTGACGTCCATTCCGGATTCTTTATACGAAGCAGCGTCTCTGGACGGCGCCAATGCCCTGCAGAAATTCGTGAAAATCACCTGGCCGATGCTGCGCCCCACAACGTTTTTCCTGCTCGTGACAGGAATCGTAAACAGCTTTGCAGTTTTTGAACAGATTAATATTATGACGAGCGGCGGCCCGCTGAACCGTACAACGACAATTGTTCATCAGATATACAGGAGAGCTTTTCTGGAATTCAAGATGGGATATGCGAGCGCGATGTCCGTAGTGCTGCTCCTGTTTTCCATTGTTGTCACGGCTCTGGTATTCAAATTTGGAAGCCGCGGGCAGGATGTTGATGTATCATAGGAGGGCACAATGAAGAAAAAAAGATTTATCATGTGATGTGGGCAGCGGCTATGACGCTTGCTTCGCTGATTATGCTGACGCCGATCCTTATGATGGTTACGACGTCTTTTAAGACGATGGATGAGATCCGGTCGGCAGTTTTCAGTTTTTTGCCGGAGAAGATTTCTCTTGATAATTATATTATGGCTATGTCAAACGGAAACTGGCCGGTATATTTCCGCAATTCCCTGCTAATTACGCTGTTGGCAGTCGCCTTTTCCTTATTGTTTAATTCGATTGCCGGATATGCGTTTGCAAGGCTGAAGTTTCGCGGCTCGGGAGCGCTTTTCGGACTTCTGATGGTAGGCCTGATGATGCCGGCGCAGGTTACCATGCTTCCTACCTTTCTGATCATGGCAAGATTCCCGCTGGCGGGAGGAAATAATATTCTGGGTGTGGGCGGAAAAGGGTTGATCAATACATTTGCGGGTCTGATCATTCCCTTAGTTTCCGGATCTTACGGTGTATTTTTGTGCAAGCAGTTTTATGAGAATTTTCCGCGGTCGCTGGATGAGGCGGCTGAGATTGACGGGGCAAATAAATGGAAGTTTTTTACGATCTACATCCCAAATTCAAAGGCGATCCTGGCTACGCTGGGACTGATGAAGAGCGTTTCCGTGTGGAATGATTATCTGTGGCCGCTGGTTATGACAAATTCGGATAACCGCAAGACGGTACAGCTGGCGCTGACAATGTTTAAAGTTGATACCTCCATTCAGTGGAACCAGCTGATGGCGGCGTCTGTGCTGGTTGCATTGCCGATGGTAATTCTGTTTCTGTGCTGTCAGAAATATTTTGTGGAGGGGATCGTGACCTCGGGATTGAAATAGAAAAGAGAGGAGAGGGACTATGAGCAGACCGAATATTCTGTTTTATTTTACGGACCAGCAGAGAGCGGATACGCTGGGCTGCTATGGACAGGAGCTGGAGATCAGTCCGAATCTGGATCAGATCGCCAGGGAAGGCGTATTATTTGAGGAGGCCTACACAGCGCAGCCGGTATGCGGCCCCTGCAGGGCGCTGTTCCAGACCGGCAGGTATCCGACGGAAATAAACTGTTACAGGAATTCACAGGCGCTGCCGCTGAATGTAAAAACGATAGCCGATTACTTTCATGAAAATGGATATGAAACGGCATATGTGGGAAAATGGCATCTGGCAAGCAGCAGGGGAACCTATGATATGCCGCCGGAGCCTGATTATGAGACAAAAGCAATTCCGCCCGAGAGAAGAGGCGGATATAAGGGCTTCTGGCGCGCGGCGGATATTCTGGAATTTACTTCTCATGGATATGACGGCTATGTTTTTGATGAAAATATGCAGAAGTGCGAATTTAAAGGATACCGGGCGGACTGCATTACGGATTTTGCACTGGAATTCCTGGATCAGTATACGGGGGAAAAACCGTTTTTTATGACAATTTCTCATATTGAACCGCACCATCAGAATGACCATAACTGTTACGAAGGGCCGGAAGGTTCAAAGGAACGGTTTAAAAATTATAAGCTGCCGGGGGATCTGGAAGCGCTGGATGGAGATTACCGCGAGATGTATCCGGATTATCTGGGATGCTGCCGGAGTCTGGACGATAATCTTGGCCGTGTTGTAAAAAAACTGAAGGAAAAAGGGTTATATGAGAATACGGTTATTGTCTATGCGTCGGATCATGGATCGCATTTCCGGACAAGAAACCATGACAGCCATTTAAGGGGCGGTGACGATTATAAGAGGTCCTGTCATTCCGGATGTCTGAAGGTGCCATTGGTGATCAGCGGTCCCGGATTCCGGGGAGGAAAGAGGATTACCGATCTGGTAAGCACCGGCAGCCTGCCGAAGAGCTTTCTGGCTATGGCAGGCGTGGATGTGGGAGATGCCATGATCGGAGAAAATCTGAAAAAAGTGGCGGACGGTGAGACAGAAGGGCGGATCAACCGTATTTTTGCTCAGATCAGCGAAAGCCGGACGGGCAGGTGTATCCGCACGGAGGATTATCTGTACAGTGTGTATGCGCCGGATTCGGACGGATGGAGCGAGGGAAGCAGCGATTATTATGAGGATGATTTTCTTTATGATCTGAAAAAGGATCCGTATGAACTGCATAATCTGATCCGGGATCCGGCATATAAAGAAATCCGGGCGGAGCTTGCCGGGCAGTTAATAGAGGAGATGGTTAAGGCAGGAGAAAAGGCTCCGCTCATACGCCCTGCCAGTGATTAGTAGCGATTAGTGCCAGTGATTAGCTGAAAAAACTCTGCCAGTGATTAGCTGAAAAAACTCTTGACAAATGCATTTTGAAAGCATATACTACAAGAAATTAATACTTTAAACCGCTGAAGCGGAGATCAAAGCAGTTGTGCGCGCACAGAGAGTCCGGGCAGGTGAGAGCCGGGTGGAAATGCAGGCTGCCAAATGGACCGCCGAGGGCGCAGGGAAAGGAGTAATCCGAGTATTCTGCGACGTGAGGGCATACGTTAGTTGCCGGAGATATGTTCGTATCTTGCAGAGCGCATGGGCAAGCCGTGAATCAAGGTGGCACCGCGGGAAGAAATGAGATTGTACCCGTCCTTGACAGAAGAAGATTCTGTCATGGGCGGGTTTTTTGCGCGGATAATGAGCCGGGCAGAAACAATCTGGAGGTATCTGGCCGCTGACGAGAACGCCTGCGTTCTCGTGGGCATAGCAGATATCGGGAGAAATGCTTGCATTTCAGACAGATATCTGCTATGTCCACCGGAATGGAAGTATTCCGGCAGCGGGAAAATAACGCTCAGAGAAGTTTCTGTCCGGCGAATATCGCGACAGCGAGCAGAGAAACTCTGCGAGCCTGAGGAGAGAGACATATATCAGGCAGATACGGGAGAAAAGTGAGAAAGGAGCTTATTATGATGTATCCTACCCTGGAAAAAGTAAAAGAAATCGCCGCATCAGGTGATTACCGGCGGATCCCGGTGAGCCGGGAGCTGTACGCTGACCGATTTACCCCGGTGGAGGTGATGCGGACGCTGCGGGCGGCAAGCCGGCACTGCTATCTGCTGGAGAGCGCGGAGAACGATCAGAAGTGGGGCAGATATTCTATACTGGGCTATGAGCCGGTATTGGAAATAACCTGTACGGACGGAAAGGTACGTATCCGCAGAAACCGAACGGAGACAGAAAGCATCGGCGGCGAGGCGGACATAAAGGAATTATCTCCGGAAAATGCGGGAGGGGAGTCGTCGGAGGAGTTTGATCTCTGCGAGGAATACACAGCGGCGCATCCGGGGAAATTTATCCGGGAGATCCGGGAAACGTATCCGGAGGAGTATGCGGCCCGGGGGGAAAATCTGCTCACTTACAAAATCGACGACGAGGCGGAGAATTTTGTGCAGCTGCAGGAACGAGTGATGAAAAAGGTCAATGAAATCATCCGTTCTGCCGAGGGCGACGTGCTGATCGTAGC
>CAJKKX010000236.1 GCA_905200565.1 uncultured Lachnospiraceae bacterium | reverse complement strand
CGATACAGGCCACCATCGTCGTCCCCGACCCTCTTCCATTCTCCTTCGGGAAATCGTAGATCACACGGTCAATGGCGCAGATTCCCTGCCGAAAGAAGGCGGGAATATCCAGGTCAGGAGACTTTTCCACATTTTGAAAACCCTGCACCATCATCTGAATCGCCGTGCGGCTGGCTTTTCCGCCGTCCGCCATACCGCCCATGCCGTCGCATACGACTGCCAGCACTCTTGTTTTTTTATTGGCAGCCAGAATCCTGCTCGGCGTGACATACAGGGCGTCCTGCTGATAGTTCCGGTTTCCCACGGCTGTCCGTGCCAGCGTCGTGATCTGCGGCGCTTTTCGTATCACCGGCGCGGAAGGCAGCGGCGCCGCAGCCTGTTCCTGCGCCTTTCTCCTTTTTCTTCCAAACATCTTACTCACTCACCCCCTCAAGCTGCTGCTTTGGCAGATGGAATACGAATTTCTCACGCCCGGCTGTGATGATGTCGCCGTCCAGAAGCATTCTGCGGTTCGTAATCTTCACGCCATTGACGTATGTACCGTTCGTGGACTCCAGATCTTCGATGTAGCATCCCATCTTATTGACTTCCACGACAAAATGCTGCTTGGACAGCCGATCGTCATCGAAGTAAATATTGCAGATATTGGAACGGCCCACGAAAAGGCTTCCCTCCACATTCCATTCGACGTCTTTGATCGCTCCCGCCCGGTCGGTGATGGTGAGCCAGATTTTTCTGCTGTCAGCCTTCGCCAGCTCATCCGGATTTACACCTGTCATGATGACCTTTCTCCTGCGGATGACCAGAATCAGGATGATGCCAATGATCAGGACAAGCGCCAGAAGCCCGATCCACCAGTAGGTTCGGATCGCCTCTTTGAGCGCAGCCATGCCTGCATCCACTCCATTTTCAATCGTAAATTCCACTGTGGCATTCATCTTATTCTCATCCTGGGAGTTATCCCGGATATTGGTGCATGTCAGCAGGTACGAACCATTGTATAGCTCCTCCGCCATCGTCAGCGTAACGGTGACTTCTGTCCCCTTCATCACTGCATTGGCAGACTCGATCGCCCAGATTTTTCCATCGCCTTCTTCCGTTACACTCTGCACCAGATAGTTTGAAATCTCACTGGCATCCTCCGGATAAATCCCGTTTCTGTCCTGTAAAGTAAACGTAATCGAATTTCCGCTGACCTCTTCGATATTTCCCACAAAAGCAGGCGCATCCATATCCTCCTCGTAATCGGAGTAATCCACGGTAACTGCATCCACCGCTGCGTTATCTACCGTGAGTTCCAGGGATTCCCGCCCCGCTGTCTGATTGGTCGGCGCAGTCAGTTTCACCACGTAGCTTTCTTTTTCCAGCAGGGAACGAATGGTCGAAAAGGCTTCCTGCACGCTTTCTTTCGCAGCGTCTACGCTGCAATCGTGATAGTATCCCCGGCAGTTCTTTTCCGCCAGAATCTGATTTTTCGTATAGGAAATCTTCTCATCCTGCTCCGCAGTCCGGCCGGATTTTGACGGTTTCCGGTTCAGCAGAATCCCGTAGACCGGGACGGACGCCTCTTTTACCGTGTTCGCCGTGGAGACATTGTCGATGTCCTTTCCTTTCGAATCATCCTCCCCGTCCGTAATCAGCAGAACCACCGTGCGCTTTTTCGGCGACGTCTGTTCTTTCAGAATCTGGTTCAGAGAACGATAGAGGACGGTCTTGCTTTCCGCGCTGCTCAGATACCCGATCTCCCCGATCTTCTGGCAGTCGCTCTTTTTCTCCTTCTTATCGTTCTTTTTTACGCTTCTGGAGAAAACCTCGGTTTTCTCTCCCGCGGCGCTGTCCGTCCCCACGGTGTACAGGGTCATCTCATCCCCTGCCTTTAATGATTTCCGCAGGCCGATGAGCTGTTCTTTCGCCTCTTCAAACTGTTCCTGATTGACTGATCCGGAATTATCCATCAGGATGATGTACGCGATTCCTTCCCCGCTTTTTTCAAAAGGCAGAATCTCCCCTTCCATAGAAAAGGAAAGCTCCCCCATCTTTCCTGTCACCTTTACATCCTCTTTCATCCGGGAGCCTGTCATGTATACTTCGATGTTGGGCGCTTTTCCACACGCCTGCTCCGCCACATAAGGCGCGCTCACCGCAGCGGCCTGTGCATTCCATGATTTTGCCCCGGCCAGCGCCAAAATACAGGCCGCCGCGATTCCTATTGTTTTTCCTATTGTTTTTCCTATTGTTCTTCCTGCTGTTTTTCTTCCCATGTTCTCTTCCCCCTGCAAAATGGTATAAATAAAAAGCTGGTTTCCCCAATGGTAATCCTGTCATCCTCTTTCAGCTTTTCGGTGGATTCCAGCATCTTTCCATTCAGATAGACCAGGTTTCCGCCCTCTGCCGCCAGGTAGAAAGCGTTCCCCTTCGGATCATAAATAACCGAACAGTGCTTCTCTCTTGAAATCTTCTTATCGTCCACCATGACCACGTCCATCGAAGGGCTGCGGCCGACAAAGTTCTTCCCTGCATGCAGACGGTAATCCCTTCCCCGTTCGCCCCCTGTCAGACACACCAGCCATCCTGTAACGGGCTTTGCAGCCGTCATGCCAAAAAATCCAAAAGAAATCGTCCTGTCATCATCTGCCCGGCTTTCCATGCCCCCCGGCGTCGAAGCGCCGGATGCACGACCGATCATCGCTCCTAATTCCTCTCCAAGCGACAGCCCGGCTTCCGCAATGGAGATCGTTCGGTCATCCTCCTCAATATCATGCAGCCGAATCCCCAGCTTTTCGCTTTCCTGCTTACAGTGGGGACACGCCCTGTGTACACTCGTATCGTACCAGTGTCCGTTATTACATCTTTTTATCATTTTTCTTTCCTTCTCCCTGTCGGCTGCCGCACAAATACGGCGATTGCCGAGTAGTTATCCATGTTGGTTCCTCTTCCGTTTTCGACTACGGTTTTTTTCATTCCCGCCAGCCATTCCTCCGGGCTTTCGGCTTTCTTTAAGGTCTTACACATCATCTTTTCCTCAATCAGTTCCCAGAATCCGTCGCTGCACAGAAGAAAGCTGCTGTGTTTCGTCAGTTTGATTCCATCCACCACCTGATACTTCGGCGTATCCCACGCAGTTCCCATGACCCGCAGCAGACGGCTTCTGTCCTCGTGGCGGCGAATGTCCCTGTCCCGGATTTCTCCACGGTTTACCAGCATCTGCGGCACACTGTGATCCTGGCTTCTTTGTATGTATCTGGCCTTTTCGAAATGATAGATTCTGGAATCTCCCACATGCGCAAATTTTGCCGTATCTCCTTCCAGCAACAGGCAGGTTACGGTCGTTTTCATGGAGTCCCCCGCATGTTCCCGCTCCTGCTTTTGTAAAAGCTCCTGCTGTGCATACAGAATCGCTTCTTCGACAGATACAGAATGCTCCAGCGCATCTTTCATCTGCCCCACGACAAAACGGGAAGCCACGTCTCCATTTCCGTGACCGCCCAGGCCGTCGCAGAGGATAAAGGCCAGCCGCTTTTGCATGACTGAGACGTCCAGAAAATCTTCATTCACCGCGCGTTCTCCCGGATCGGTCAGCACAGCATATGTAATGTGTAACGTCGGCTCCATCGTTTTCTCCTCACTTTTGTCTTTTTCTACAGATAATTTCTATCTTTATTGTCATGCTGACGCTACCACAGAATAATCCTTCTGTGGTAAAATGAAAAAAATTACCGGGAAGATACAGAAAAACAGACAGTAAAAAGACACCGTCATCTTTCACGGTGTCTTTTCAGGCATGGAAAAAAGACCGGAACACGCAGAAAATTCGTTCAGGTTTCTTTCCTGTGTACCGATATTTTTCTTTTCCTCTATTGAAAACATAAGATGATTGCGATATAATATGTACATTGAGATTGCTTCCGGAAGTATCCGGAATCACAGATTTACCACAGAAGGATTATTCTGTGGTTTTTTTATCAGTTCTTTCCTCCGGATTTTTTTGCAGTCTCTTTTTTATATCACCAGCTTCATCTGATTCAGAATCTTCTCATGGGAGGCGGCGCTGACTGCTACATAGATTCTCGTCGTTTCGATCCGGCTGTGTCCCAGCACATCCGCCAGATGAGACAGATTTTTTTCAATGGCATAGAACGTCCTGGCAAACAGATGCCGCAGATTATGCGGAAATACTTTTCTTTCATCCACCCGTGCCTCCTCACACAGCTTTTTCATATCATGGCAGATATTTGACCGGTCCAGAGGTTTGCCGCTCCTTGTACGAAAAATGTGACCGTCCGCAATCCCCTGTTTCTTTGCGTATTTTAAAAGTTTACTGCGCAGCTCCTTTGGCA
The DNA here is from genome assembly GCA_905200565.1 of uncultured Lachnospiraceae bacterium. The sequence goes on along the minus strand of CAJKKX010000236.1, from coordinate 119 downwards.
GAATGACAACGCGGCTTTTCCCTTTCATACGGATTTCGGCCCGCCCTTTTTTTGCCGCTTCCACCGTAATAAATACCAGCTCACTGACGCGAATGCCCGTGCAGCAGACAGACATCATC
>CAJKKX010000235.1 GCA_905200565.1 uncultured Lachnospiraceae bacterium | reverse complement strand
GGCAAAAGAGGTTGATTTCTTCAGTATCGGAACGAACGACCTCAGTCAGTACACCCTCGCGATCGACCGCCAGAACGCGCGCCTGGACGACTTCTACGACCCACATCATCCGGCAGTCCTACAGATGATCCGCATGACTGTGGAGAGCGCGCACCGTCACGGGAAATGGGCGGGCATCTGCGGAGAGGTTGGCGCAGACCTGGAGCTGACGGAAGAATTCCTGAAAATGGGCGTGGACGAGCTGTCAGTTTCCCCGGCGATGGTGCTGGAGCTGCGCAGAAGAATACGGGAAATTGAGTAAAAAGAATCAGAATAATGGGATGAGTTTTTTACTCATCCCATCCATCCATCAGGCGAATGGTGACGGCAATGTTCCGCACAAATTCGCCTTCCTTTAATGTAAGATCATCGTCCTCGGAGATAGAGGGGAGGATGTTGCCTTCCTCCAGCTCCAGCGTGATCCAGTCGCGCGCCGCCTCGATCGCATTGTCGAGCGCTTCATCTAAGGTTTCGCCCTCTGCATGGCAGTCGTCTAAATCCGGGAAAAATCCTTCATAGGTGTTCGTTTCTGTTTTGTGAAAAACAGCGGGGTATACAAATCTCATAAGAGCCTCCTGATTAGTTTGATAAAATATTGATGTCAGACGTCTCGTTCACACGAAACAATCCGCAGGCATCATAGGTGGGCGGGGCTTTTGACCCCAACAACATCATATAGGGATATGAGTCGTTTGTCAAATTGATTTTTGCTTATGAGATAACGGCGCTTTTTGTTTATGAGATAATGGTGCGCCGTGCAACATAAAATGCGATCACTGCTGTCAGCAACTCCGTGATCCAGAATGCATTCCAGACGCCGGTGGGACCGTAAATGTTACTTAAAATAAATGCGGCAGGAATAATGACAAGGACATACCGCGACAGGGAGATAATGAGTGATGCGGCTCCTTTTCCAAGTCCCTCCAGCGCTCCGGAAGCTGTTACGGAAACTGCCGAGACGATAAAACCGGCGCTGATGATCCTGAGTGCTGTCTGCCCTGTGAGAATGGTCTCCGGATTTGTGGTAAACAGACCGATCAATTGTCCGGGAAGCAGCAGACATATGGCGGTTCCAAGGAGCATGATGCTCACGCACATGCCAAGCGTTACATAAAAAATTTGCTTTACGCGCTTCGATTCCCCGGCTCCGTAGTTGTAGCCGATCACCGGACGCATCCCCTGGATGATGCCGTTTGCAGGAAGATAAAGGAAAGTCTGCAGCTTATAATAAATTCCCAGGATGACAACATAGATCTGGGAATATGCGGATAAAATCGCATTGAGCGAAGTGATCAGCAGGGAAGGCAGGGCGAGGTTTAAAATTGCCGGGATCCCGATTGCGTATAGCTTTTTATCAATATGTGTATTTCTTGTCAGATATTTTCTGCTGAGCTGTATCCGCATTGGATGCCGCACATAAACAATAAGATAAACAGCTACGGACAATATCTGTCCGATTCCGGTAGCAAGGGCCGCTCCTTCTATTTCCATTGCGGGAAAAGGACCGGCTCCGAAGATCAGGACCGGATCCAGAAGAATATTGGCAAAGCAGCCGATCATCAGACTTACCATGCTTACCTTCATATTTCCGACAGCCTGGAAAAGCTTTTCAAAGTACAGGCTGAGGGCGATAACGGGGGAAAAGGCAAATACAATTTTGGAATAACGCAGCCCCATTGCAATTACCTGCTCATCTGCCGTGAATTTTCCAAGAAACAAAGGCAGGACGGCGATGCATCCGAACATCATCAGAATACCGTGCAGCATTGTCAGGATCAAACCGTGCGCCGCCGCTGTATTGGCGTTTTTTTCATCGTCGGCGCCGAGATAAAATGCGATTACGGCATTGATGCCGACGCCAAATCCGATTGCCACCGCGTTAATAAAATTTTGAAGCGGAAAAACCAGGGAAAGCGCTGTCATGGCGTTTTCATTTATTTTTGCGACAAAAAAGCTGTCGACGATATTGTATAAAGAATTGACGAGCATGGATATTACCATTGGAAGCGCCATGGACGCTATCAGCGGCAATACCGGTTTTTCTTTCATAAAGGTGTCGTTCATAATCTGTCTCCTCCTAAGCTTTTACGCCTGCGAAAATGCGGGGAAAACAAAAAACCACACAACTGCCGGAAAGCAATTGTGTGGCGAAAAATGGTTATCCCAGAAAAATCCACATCACGTTTTATGTATCCGATGTTAGCATTAAAGAGACATTCTGTCAAGGGCTCTGCTGCGCATATAAAATTTTTTGTATCTGTTTGTATCTGTTGTGCAGATAAAAATTTTTGCAGATATTTTTGAGGAACGATGCAACCGCAGGCGATATAATACGACTATATGGATACAGGGACGTTAAAACCAGGATAGAGCCGGACAGAAAATGTCCGGCAATGTACAGAAAGGATGTATTGCGTTGCAGTGACAAAGAATGTACTGCATTGCAGTGACAGGTGAATTTTATGGAAGACAGAGATATTATCGCTCTTTTCTGGGACAGGAATCAGTCAGCAATTTCTGCGGTCAGTGAGAAATATAATCATTACTGCTGGCAGATTGCCTGGAATATTGTTGGAAGCAGGGAGGACAGCGAAGAGTGCGTAAATGATACGTGGCTTTCCGCGTGGACCTATATGCCGCCGAAGAGACCGACCGTGCTTTCTGCGTTTCTCGGCAGGATCACACGCGGGCTGGCAATAGACTGCCTGCGCAGAAAATATGCGGCGAAGCGCACAGATATGCATATAGCAGATATTGCCGGGGAGGTGGAGAGCCTGGCGGACACGGCATTTTACACGCTGGATGAATATATGGAGCGCAAGGAACTGGTGCAGGTTCTAAATGATTTTCTGCGAAGCCTTCCGGCGGTTGATCGGGATATCTTTATCCGCCGCTATTGGTACATGGACAGCATAAGAGACATTGCCGGGCAGTACGGGTTTTCCGTCAGCAAGGTAAAATCCAATCTGTTCCGCAACCGCAGGCGGCTGAAAAAATTCCTGGAAAAAGAACAGCCGCAGCACGTGGTACAGCATTGCTTGTAGGCGGCATAATTTGGGTGAACTGTTGAAATATCATATATAAGCAAAAATATTATATATAAACAGACTGACAGTGACAGACTGACAGCGGGAGGGCAGGTATGAACGAGCGGGAAAAGGAACTAAAATTTTTAGAGATATTTGGTGAGATTGATGATACTCTGATTCTTGCGGCTGCGGCGCCGCAAAGAGAGACATACACGCATGAAGGAGAAAGGCAGAGGCGGGATCCGATGAGTGTGTCACATATCTTTATGAGGCTTTTGAAATCTGCGGCTGGGCGTGCGGCATGTGCTGCACTGGCAGCTCTTTTGGGGCTGTCCTGTATTTTCCATAATGAGGTGCGGGCGGCAATTCAGGAGTTTTCCACCTTGATAGGAAAGGTACTTGGTCTGGAGGAGGATTTAACGCCGTATGCTGAAATATTAAATATGAAGCAGACAAAAGACGGGATTTCTGTTACACTAAAGGAGGCGATTCTCTCGGATAATCATTTGTTTGCTGTTCTGGAAATTGGCAGTGAGACAGAGGATGCGTCGAAGCTTTTTCCGGGAAACAGCGGTGTGGTTGAGGTAGATGGAAAAGCTGTAGATTGTACGAGTATGGGGATCAGCTATGCGGATGAGGATCATTATATTCTGGAATGGGGCTTTGCGAAAGAGGAAATGCCGGATACAGCGGATATTGTTTTTGAGACACAGATCAGCAGAGGAGCGGAGGACACGGCACCAGTCACCTTCGAATTTGCATTTTCCGCTTCACGGGAGGAGCTGGAAAGAAACACATTAACCTGTGATATTAACCAGAAGCTGGAAATACAACAGGATGTTTATGTGGATATTGAGCGTTTCTCGGTAAATAGTATTTATGGGGTGCTTGAAGTGAGCGAACCTTCAGAAATGTCAGCCGGTGATGCAGAATATTTTATCAGGGGAATCGACAGCCTGGGAAATCCGATTCAGTTTACCCTTGAAAGAAGAGAAGGGAAACATTATGTTTTTAAAACGGAGTCTGCATTTGGCATATCCGGGACAACCCCTTCCATGGAAAGTGAGTGGATAGAGCTGCAGTTTTACAGGCTGGAGCTGGAAATGGACGAACCGCAGGAAGAGTGGGAGGACGGCAGGGAGATTTATTCTGTGCAGTCAGGGACAGGAGATATGGCGGATGCGAAACCGATCGGAGAGAAAATACGGATAGAGCTGAGAAAGTGATATCTGTTAATTTAAACGTATATCGTATGTATTTTTTCTGCTGGTATCAAATAGATAAGAGATATTGAGGAAAGGTAACAGGGAACATGGAACAGAAGGGATGCAGATTGTGCCCGCGGGAGTGCGGTACAGACCGGGCGGCTGGGAAAAAAGGCTTCTGTGGCGTGGCGG
>CAJKKX010000234.1 GCA_905200565.1 uncultured Lachnospiraceae bacterium | reverse complement strand
TGCGATTTTGCGAATGGGGTTCTGAATAGTTACTATTTAATCGCAGTGTGTCATGATCTTTATAATTTCTTCGTCTGTACCATTCATTCCTTCCGCACCAATTCGACAGATATTACGAATAGTATTCTCAACGCCCTTACTTACAATTCCATCCTCACCATAGAACTGCTGGCCATGGCGATACATTTCATATCCTAAAATTCCAGCATCCACAGAAGATGCAATCTTTGCTGCACATGATGGCTTTGCACCATCACAGATAATACCAGATGTAATTGCAATAGAATTTACAAGTGTGTGAGCCACCTCATCGATGCCGCCGCCAAGCAAAAATGCAATTGCACAGCCTGCTGCACATCCTGCACTTACTGCTCCGCAAAATGCAGACAATGGTCCAATTCCTGTCTTGATGTGAATTGCAATAAGATTTGATACTAAAAGTGCACGAAGCAGCTCTTCATCACTCTTATGATATTCCTTTGCGTAAATGATAACAGGAACTGATACGGTAATTCCCTGGTTTCCGCTTCCAGAATTGATTACAACAGGAAGCTCGCAGCCGCTCATACGTGCATCGGAACCGGCTGCTGCGCGGGCACGGGCGCGGATTTTAACGTCATTGCCATAATCATTCAGAAGGGTGCGGCCTACCTGTGCTCCGTACGGATGATTCAGGCCTTCATCGGAAATCGCAGAGTTCATGGTGATCTGACGGTCAAGAATGTCTTTGACATCTTCGATTCTTACTGTATCGGCAAATTCGAGAATGTCTTTGACATTCAGCACGCTTTTATCTACATATTCCGGAGAGTCCTCATGTGCGGCAATCTGGTAGAGCACTTCGCCGTCCTTTACGATGCGTGAAATCAGTGTATGGCGGTTGACAATGGTAACCTCCGCACTATGTTCCCCGGCAATGACTTTTGCAACGATATAGAGATTTTCTACGCCTTCCTTTAACGTACAGGTGCAGAATCCCTGCTGTACCAGCTCTTTTGTCTTTTCGATGTCTGCTTCGGTTACGTCCTCAAGAACCTCAAGCTCACGATCTGCCCGTCCGCCGACAACACCGAGTGTTGCCGCAACATCAATTCCCTTCAGTCCGTTGGAATTTGGAACCTTAACGCCTTTTACATTTTTGATAATATTTCCGCTGCAGCAAAGTTCAATCTTCTCCGGCATCTGTCCGAGTACCTCGTGTGCTTTCGCAGCCGCATAGGCAATCGCAATCGGTTCGGTACATCCGAGGGCCGGAACAAGTTCGTTCTTTAAAATCTTTACATAACTGTTGTATAATTTCTGATCCATTGAAGTTCTCCTGTGTGTTTTTTATCCGGATAAACAATAAATTTTGCATACTATCTGGTTATACTAATGATATATCACTGATAATATCAGATGTCAAGCATAGAATTGCATCTTTCCAGGCTACAAGACTGAATTTGCGGAATGCTTGTTCTTCTTCGGCTATTATAGCCCGCGTGAACAGTTCTCGTCGCAGGTTTTGTTTCGGAAATTCTTTTCAGACACACGTTGGGATTTTCCGGCAACACGTTGTATTTTTTTTCGACATGTCCTATACTGAAATATATAGCAAAGACCCAAAATAATACGCAAAAGGCAGTATTGCAGAGCGCGAATTACAAGGAGCCGATGGGAAGGCGTACCAGAGTATGATAAAAATCTGTGATGCAGTAATTCGCGCTTTGTGGTGCTGAATTTCTTACAGGGGAGGAAGTCTGTATGCAAAAAATTACGTTTCGAAAATTAATCGGAGAGAATTATATTTACCCGGAGCTGCAGGGACACTTTATAGAATTTCTTGGTTCTTGTATTTACGATGGCATCTGGGTCGGTGAGGATTCGGAGATTCCGAATTATCATGGAATCCGCAAAGATCTTGTGGATGCGTTTCAAAAGCTGCATCCGCCGGTGATTCGCTGGCCGGGCGGATGCTATGCGGATGTTTACCACTGGAGAAACGGTATCGGACCAAGAGAGAACAGGCCGGTTACTTATAATGAAAATTTTGGTACATTTGAAACCGATCCGAATCAGTTTGGTACGCACGAGATGATGGAATTCTGTGAAATGATCGGCGCAAAGCCATGGTTTAATATCAACATGATGACAGGTTCTCCGGCAGAGATGCGTGAATGGATGGAATACTGCAACAGGCGAGAATCCACAACACTTACCAGAGAGCGGAAGGTAAACGGACACGAAGCGCCGTTTCAGGTAGAATACTGGGGTATTGGAAATGAAGTCTGGGATGGCGGCGGAAAAATGACGCCGCAGATGTATGCGGATGAATATCGGAAATTTACATCGTCCTGTCCGTCCTTTGGACCGGGCGATCAGGCATTTCCGCCAAAATGCATTGCCAGCGGTCCGGATGGCAACAAGCCAAAAGAGCGTGTTGTGTGGACGAAAGACTTTTTCAAGGAGATGGGAAAATACCGTATGCCATCGCTTTACGGCTATGATCTCCATTTTTACAACTGGAATCTGAAACAGCTTCAGACAGAGAAAAAGTTTGATGAAAAACAGTGGTATGATGTGATCAATGGATGCAAAGAGCTGGAAAATGTCATTCACGAGCAGCGCCGCCTGATAGACGCTGGTCTTGAGGCACTTCCGAAACCGGAGGGTCCGTTCCAGGCGGCACCGAGAAAATGTGAACTGATTGTCGGCGAGTGGGGCAACTGGCACAGCAGTGCATTTAATGCGCGCCCGGCGCTGTATCAGCAGTGTACGATGCGCGATGCCGTTACAACTGCACTGACGCTCGACATCTTCCACCGCAATACCGGGGATGTGCGCATGGCATGTGTAGCACAGTCTGTCAATGTCCTGAATTCCCTGTTCCTGACGGATGGTGAGCATTGTATTCTGACACCAAACTACGATGTGTTCGATATGTATCAGGTGCATCAGGGTGCGTATACGCTTGGCTTTGAGGAAAAGAACAAAGATCCTGAGGTCTGCATCTTTGCTTCGATCAAAAATGATGATATCTACGTCAACCTCGTAAATACAAGCTACAGCGAATCAAAGAAAATCGAATTGAAATTTAAACAGTGTCCGGAATTTGTTGAGGCCAAAACACTGTACTCCAAAGATCCGCAGAACTACAATGATGCGAAACATCCGAACCGAGTCCGCTGCAAAGAAGGAAAAGCACCTGCACGGGAAAAAGACTCCTTCCAGATTGCACTGCCGGCGGCTTCGGTCAGCGTTTATCATTTCAGAAAAACAGAAACAGAAAAGTAATACATACAAAACGGGCCGCCCCGGGGAAAAGGATTGTTCCCACAGGGCGGCTCATTTCTATTACAAAAATAATTCAATCACAAACACCACGGCACAGCATGCCACCGAAACCTGAAACAGGTTTGCACCGAACCATGCGGCTGCGATGCCGACGACAAGCGCGAGTGCGCCGGAAACAGGGCTCTGTGTTGCATGGACAATCGCCGGGAAGGTCATGACTGACAGCGTCACGTATGGAACGTAGTACAGAAACGACTGAATAAACTGATTTTTAATCGGCTTCCGGATCAGCGTCAGCGGCAGAATCCGGATGGTGTAGGAAACCAGGGCCATGACGGCGATATAGATATAATTATTGTACATCAGCATTTTCCTCCTCTGTCTTTACCGGGAACAGGATAGCTCCGGCGCAGGAAATCAGAACGGTGAGCAGAATCGTTCTGGTTCCGTCGGAGAGAGTGGAGATGCCCGGGAGATAGCTGCAGATAAAGCTTAAGAAAAAGCTGACGGCAACAAGACCCGCTACCACACGGCTCTTTCGCGCCGGGGGAATGATGATTGCAAGGAACATGCCGTACAGCGCCACGCTTAAGGCACTGACAGCGCGCAGCGGCAGCAGATTTCCGGCAATAATGCCAAGAGCCGTGCCGATCGACCACGCGGGAGCAGCGACGAGAATGGCACCGTATGTATAATACGGATTCAGCCAGCCCGGGCGCGCGATTGTGATGCCAAACAGTTCATCCGTTACATCGTAACCAATGAGAAAACGGTGGAAAAACGGCGTGTCCGGCGAAAAGCGCTGGGCAAGCGCACAGCTCATCAGAAGATACCGCGCATTGGCGATGAGCGTAATGATAGCGACCTGCAGATAGCCTGCGTTGGCGGCAATCAGTGTAAAGGCAGCGTATTCTCCGGCGGAAGCATTGTTGAAAAGACTGGCGAGAAAGCCCTGAAAAGGACTAAGACCTGCCTTACGCGCTGCAATGCCGAGCGAAAACGAGACCGCAAAATAGCCAAGCCCGATCGGAATGCCATCGCGGATTCCGTTGACCAGAACCTGGCGGGAAAATGAATAAGATCTTTGTGAATTCATAAAAAGCTACTTCCTTTTCCTTCGCAGAAGCTAGAGCATGTCTGAAAAATCATTTCCGCAATCTGCAAGCCCCACTTTATGGTATATTTTGCCCTCATTCGGTTGCCGTAGCCC
>CAJKKX010000233.1 GCA_905200565.1 uncultured Lachnospiraceae bacterium | reverse complement strand
CCACAACCTCTCCTTCATTGAGAATTTGGAACTGATGCCGGGATGCCGTATCAAGGTGAGCAAGCGGAACCAGATCATTCCCCATGTGGAGGAAAATCTGAATCGGGACTGCTACGCCAGAGACAAAGTTGTTCCGGCCAGATGCCCGTGCTGCGGACAGCCTACCCGTATCCATACGACCAAAAACACTGTGAACGGGGAGGAAAAGGTCACGGCGGCCCTGTTCTGCGATAATGAGCAGTGCGAAACGCGGAAGCTGCGCAAGTTCGTCCACTTTGCAAGCCAGAAGGCGATGAATATCGTGGGATTGTCTGAAGCAATTCTGGAAAAATTCATTGGAAAAGGTTGGCTCCACTCCTATATGGACATCTTCTTTTTGGACAAACACAGGTCGGAGATCGTTCAGATGGAGGGCTTTGGGGTGAGATCCTGGCAAAATCTTTGGGACGCCAACACAGCCGTATTACCACCTTTGAGCAGTATCTGACTGCTATGGATATTCCCATGGTAGGCAGCACCGCCAGCAGGGCCATCTGCCAAAGGTTCCGCGGAAATCTTTCGGAATTTGAAACGGCTGTATGCATGGGCTTTGATTTTACACAGCTCCCGGACTTCGGAGAAACGCTGCACAGGAATATCCATCAATGGTTCCGCAGCGAGGAAAACTGGACGGTCTGGACGGAGCTTCGGCTGCTGGGGTGCATTAAGACCTATCAGCCGCCTGCGGTCGGCACCGATATGAGCAATCCCTTTGTCGGCAAGACCCTTGTGGTGACCGGCAAAGTAGAGCCATACACCCGCGATGGGATCAACGAAAAAATTGAATCTCTGGGCGCTCATGCCGGCAGCTCGGTAAGCAGCAAGACAGATTATCTGATCTGCGGCGAGAACGCCGGGAGTAAGCTGGAAAAGGCACAGGCGCTTGGGGTCAAGATCCTGTCACCCGGCGAGTTCTTCCGCATGGCCGGAGAAAGTGCATAAAGAAATGAGGGAGGGCGTTTTGCCCTCCCTTTTTATTGCAGAGGCGAAATACAGTATTGCTTGATTTATCAGGGAAAAATAGATATACTACTACCAGAGTGTAGATTTCAATGGAGGAATTATATCAATGAGTCATGAACTGCACCTTCATAAAATCGGTCCCATCAATGACTGCCGGCTGACGCTTGACTCTTTTACGATTTTGACCGGACCGCAGGCTAACGGAAAGAGCACAGCTGCAAAAGCGGTCTATTTCTTTCGGTCGGTCAAACAGGATATCCTCAGCATTATGATGCAGGGGGGGCCAAACGCAGTTACCGGGGACAAGGCTTCCACGTGGAGCACCGTTCTGAAGCAGCGGATGAAAGACAAGTTTTTGCAGCTTTTCGGGACCTCGTGGGTCATGCCGTCTGATATGCGGATGGAATACCAATACAGCAAAGATGTGTCTATCACGGTATCCTTAGAAGATGATTTCAATGACTCTTCCAAGAATTATATTGTGATCGATTTCAGCAAGTCTATTGAAGACTATTTGGAAGCATTAAGCTTGCATATCTTCACCAATATTACCCCGGCTCAGAAGGAGCACGAAGAAAAGAAGTTGAATGAGCTCTTTGATGATCCGTTCGAGCCCGTCTTTATTCCCGCCGGCCGGAACCTCCTGACATTGTTGAGTACACAGCTCAACTATATTTTTACCTCGTTGGAAGATTCACAGCTGAGAAATATTGACTACGTCACAAAGAGATATACGGAATTGATCCTCCGCCTGAAACCGGTGTTTGCCCACGGGATGGAGGGCATTGCCAACCGTATGAAAGACGATCCAACACAGTCTAAGAAATATGAACGGATTCGCCCTGCTCTTAATGTCCTCATGGATCAGGCGAAAGAGATCATGCAGAGCACCTATCGGTATGTGGATGGGGAAGAACGGCTGTATCTCTCGGATGACCGTTATGTAAAAATCAACCTTGCATCCTCCGGGCAGCAGGAAGTTGTGTGGGTATTTAACCTCCTCTTTTACTATCTATCGGAAGATAAAAAGATTTTCCTGATTATTGAGGAGCCGGAGTCACATCTCTATCCGGAATCCCAGCGGCGTATCAGCGAAACGCTTTCCCTGATGGCTGACAGCGGAAATTCAGTTTTCGTTACGACCCACAGCCCCTATGTCCTTGGAACGTTTAATTACCTTCTGATGGCGGGACAGGTTGCGGAGAATCATCAAGAAGAAGTGGCAGAGAAGCTTGATAAGCGGCTGTGGTTGAAAGCCGGGAATGTGAACGCCCACTATATCTCTGATGGGAAACTGACGGATGGAATTTCTGATGAAGACGGTCTGCGTTTGATCAGAAATGAACTGATCGATGGGGCCTCTTCCGAAATCAATGACATGAGCGACTATCTGCTTGGTTTTCTCTATGCTGAGGGAGATGAATGATGCCTTACAATATAAATGACTATAAGCCTTTCCGCGAAGGCAATCATTCGGCTTTTCCGTCTTCTGAAAATGGGTGCAGACACGTCGGAAATAACACAAAACGACAATATGTTCGGCACTTTAAGGTGGATGGAGAAGTTTTCAGGGGCCCAGGAGAGGAACGGTGCGATTATCTTCTTCTCAATGATGAAGCAGCAACCTCTTATTACATCGAGTTGAAAGGCTCCGATTTGCCCAAGGCTATTCGGCAGATTGAGAACACAATCAAACTGCTCTCGCCTTCACTGCCCGGCTACGCGGTTCTGCGCCGGATCGTGTACCACACGGGTTCCCATAACGTCCACGCATCTGAGGTCCTGCGCTGGAAGGCACGGTATAAAGCTGTGGTAAAAGAACGAGCGTATTCAGAAAATATTTAACAGCTATTCCATAAATGGTATCCGCAGCCATTAAAAAAACTGCGGAGCCTCTTTTCAGCAGAAAGCTGGGCAGTGAGAAATTTTCTCACCGCCCAGTTTTTTGTTGCTTTTATGCGTATTGCAGCCGTATAGAAGATGTATAGGAGGTACACAGCTATGTTAATTGCAATCGACCATGGAAACAAACAGATCAAAACCGTTCATACGCAGCCATTCACATCCGGATTGATCCAGGGCGACACGCCGGGGTTCGGAACGGATTGTCTGGCATATCAGGGGAAGTACTATACGCTGACCGACCAGCGTATCCCCTATCGGCGGGATAAGACGGAGGATGAACGCTTTTTCATTCTGACGCTCTTTGCCATTGCCTATGAGATCGAAGCGATGGGACGGTACAGCGACACCCTGATGCGGATTCAACTGGCGGTCGGATTGCCGCCGGCGCATTTCGGTGTGCAGGCCAAGCGGTTTATCAACTATTTTGATGGACGGGGCGCCATTTCATTTCAATTCCGCGGCAAACCGTATGCCGTTTATATTGAAAATACGGCCTGCTTTCCGCAGTCATTTTCCGCGGCCGTTGCGACGGTAAAGAATCTGACTGCCAGCCCGAAGGTACTGGTGGTGGATATTGGCGGCTTTACAGCAGATTATGTCCGGCTGCGGAATGGTGTTCCGGATATGTCTGCGTGTGACTCTTTGGAAAACGGCGTGATCTTGCTTTATAACCGCGTTCGTGCCAGAGCCAATGCGGAACTGGATGTTCTTTTGGACGAGAGCGAGATCGACTGCATCCTGCGCGGAGAGCACCGTGATGTGGCACCGGAGGTTGTAGAACTGGTGGAGAAGGAAGCGCAGGAGTTCGTCAACGATCTGCTCAGCGGCCTGCGGGAACGGATGCTGGAGCTCAAGTCTGGCAGGGTGATTTTCCTTGGAGGCGGAGCCAATTTGCTGCGGCGGCAGATTGAGGCATCCGGTAAGGTGGGACAGGCAACCTTTGTGGAGGACATCAACGCCAATGCGAAGGGGTATGCGTATCTGTACCGCCTTCAGCACGGTGAGCGGTGAGAACCATGGCGGACAAGAAAGATCCCGGTAAATTTACCGTCCGTTTTAATATACATGACCCGCAGCACCAAACCGTGGTTGCCTTGCTCAACCAGCAGGGGCGGAACAAAGCGCAATTTCTTGCCAGTGCTGTCCTGCACTACATCAATTGCAAGGAAACACCGAATCTACAGGTCCCGCCCGTCGATCCGGAAACATTGGAGAAAATCATTGTCTCCATTCTGGAAAAAAGGGACAAACAAAAGCACGGCGGCGATGTTCCGCAAAAAACAGAAAGCGTATGCGAGATCAATACTGCGGAGGAGCCACAGACCAAGGAAGAGTCGGAAGGCTGGCCCGGCAGAGCCGGTGAAGTATCTGCTATTCTGGATTCCTTAAAAATGTTTGATAACCTGTGAAAATACGGCATGTCTAAGGCAAGGGAACAGACCTTAGGAGTGGGAACTGCTCCTTTATCTCAATTCTGTTCAAAATATACTGCCGTTCCTCCTGATGATAAAGAGACAAGGCGTAGAATCACTGTATTTTCATAATTATTTGCGGTTACATTTTCTCATGCTATTTGTCTAATAA
>CAJKKX010000232.1 GCA_905200565.1 uncultured Lachnospiraceae bacterium | reverse complement strand
AAGCCGATGCAGGCGATGATGCAGGAAATGGAAAAGATTGAGAAGGGGGATTTTAACATTCAGCTTCCGGTGCATTCGGAGGATGAGATCGGCATTCTCTCACAGCGCTTTAATCAGATGAGCGCCGCCTTAAAGAAACATATTGATCAGGTGTATGTGTTCCGGCTCAGGCAGAAGGAGGCGGAGCTGACGGCGCTGAAGTCGCAGATATATCCGCACTTTTTGTATAACACGCTGGAGATTATCCGTATGACGGCGCTGGAGGAGGGCAACCAGAACGTGCCGGAAATGATCGAGGCGCTCTCAGAACAGATCCACTATCTGATCGGACCGGTGACCGATATGGTTCCCCTGGAAAAGGAGCTTGGCATTATCAAAAAATATATTTACCTTCTGAACTGCCGGATCACCGGAAAGATTCAGCTCAGAACGCAGGAGGAAGGTCTGGACGGAATTATGGTGCCGAGGCTGATCCTGCAGCCGATCGTTGAAAATGCCTACGTTCACGGAATCAGACCACGGAACGGAAAGGGCAGCATCAGCGTAGAGGCTTATGTGGAGGACGGGGAGCTTTGCATCAGTGTGATGGATACCGGCGTCGGGATGGACGCACAGGCGCTTGACGGACTGCGGCAGCTCCTGGAGGGCGATGCTCCGGGGGTTAAGGATGAGTATAACTGGCAGAGCATCGGCTTAAAAAATGTACATGACAGGATACGTTTGCTGTACGGGGAAAAATATGGTATTACGGTGACAAGCACGGTGGGGATCGGGACGATGGTCCAGGTAATGATGCCGGTGATTTTCGGGGAGGATGCAGAGGATGAGAATGATATTGGCGGATGATGAGCCGGTGATTATCCGGGGAATCCAGAAGCTGCTTGATTTTGAACAGCTCGGTATTGAGATCGTGGGGGAATACACAGACGGAAAAAGCGCTATGAAAGGGATTCTGGAGCTGAAGCCGGAGCTTGCGCTGCTGGATATTTCCATGCCGGAAATGACAGGCGTCGATATACTGAAAACATGCCGCAGAATGGGGCTGGATACAAAGGTGATCTTTATCAGCGGATTCCAGGAGTTTGAGTATGCGAGGGCAGCCGTGCAGTATGGAGCGGTGGAGTACTTACTGAAGCCGGTAATCCGGGAGGAGCTTTTGCGGGCGCTGGAAAAATGTACTCATATTGCAAAAGATCACACAGAAAATTTCCAGCCTGCGCAGAGCGGGGAGCGGCCAGAAGCCGGAGACCTTATGGAAGGAACTACAGTCTATGTGAAGATATTCTGGCAGGACGACGGGAATGACCAGATGCGGCGGCTGATGGAGTTTTCCCTGCAGAGCTTTCTGGAGGAATATCTGTCGGAGCAAGGCATTGGAGAGATGATTTATCGCGGGAAGCAGACGGTTCTTCGATTAAAGACGACAGATGAAGAGGAATGCCGCGATATTTTAAAGAAGCTGGAGCTGCTGGTGCAGGAGAGATATCATCAGAAGCTTGGATTTCTGGTGGGAAACACAGAAGGAGCGGAGGGCTATCTGTTCTTTGTGGAGCCGTCGGAGGATCCGGTCTGTTTTCTTAAGGAGGAGAGCGAGGAAGAGTGGAAGCGGTTTATGCAGCTTCGTGAGCGCATGATCGATTCCGTGGTTGCCCAGAATGAACCGATGCTGGAAAAACAATATGAGCAGTATACAAGGCTGCTGGCCCGGATTGCCAGAGGGAAAAAGGAGGATGCCTATTTTTATCTCTGCACGTTGATTCGTATGCTGGAGGAGCGGTTTCACAATCTGGGGCTTCCGGGAAGAAATCCCGATATGCGGGGGCTTCTGGAGAAGGGCAGGGCGTGTGAGACCTACCGCGAAATGAAGGCGGTATATTTTGAACTGGCAGCAGGGTATATCCATCAGCTTCAGAGTACGGTGGTGGGCGTTGAAAACCAGGACTTTCTGAAGGCGAAGGCTTATATTGAGAATCACTACGACGAAAATCTGACACTGCAGGTGCTGGCGGATGTGGTGCACATGAACCAGTATTATTTCAGCAGTTTTTTTAAGAAAAATGCCGGGGAGAATTTTAAGGAGTATTTAAACCGCGTCCGTCTGCAGCACTCTATGGCGCTGCTCATGAAAACGGATATGAAGGCTTACGAAATTGCCGCGCGGGTAGGCTTTAAGGATGCACGCAATTTTTCAGAAAACTTTCAGCGCTATTATCATGAAACGCCGAATGAATTCCGCAAGAGGCGGCGCGACGCGGCGGAGGAATCTTAAAGCAGCATGTTTGATCATAATAAGAGAGGATGAGCGTTACAATTGGAAGAGACGAAATGGGCAAGAGAGATGGCAGCGCGGATCACAGAGAAGATGCGCTGGGTGAGCGAGAAAAATAAAGAAAAGATACCGTATACGACAGACGAAAACGGGGATTACGATGACCGTTCGGACAAAAGCAGAAGCTGGAATGCGGATGACGGGCTGAGCTGGTGGACGAACGGATTCTGGGGCGGCATGATGTGGCTGCTGTATCTGTACACGAAAGAGGAACGCTATGCAGAGATCGCGCGCATTTCTGAGGATAAAATGACGGAGTGCTTTCAGACCTTTCTGGGATTGCATCATGACGTCGGATTTATGTTTCAGCCGACGGCTGTCGCAGACTACCGGATTACCGGGCGCAGCCAGGCAAAAACGACGGCGCTTCATGCCGCTGCGCTTCTGGCGGGGAGGTTTAATCCGGCGGGAAATTATATCCGGGCATGGAATGATATTCCAGGAAGCACAGATGATACCAGAGGCTGGGCGATTATCGACTGCATGTTTAATATTTCCCTGCTTTACTGGGCGTCGGAGGAGACGAAGGACCCGCGCTTTCGTCATATTGCAATGATGCACGCTGACACCGTGCGGAAAAATTTTGTGCGGGATGACGGATCCGTCTGCCACATTGTGGAATTTAATCCGGAAACCGGAGAAATGGTAAAGAGCTATGGCGGGCAGGGCTATGCGGAGGGCTCCGCGTGGACGAGAGGACAGGGCTGGGCGGTCTATGGTTTTATGATCAGCTACCGGCACACCGGAAAGAAAGAGTATCTGGAGACGGCAAAGAAAGTGGCGGAATACTGCATCGCGCATATTCCGGAGAGCGGCATTATTCCGGTGGACTTTTGCCAGCCAGAGGAACCGGCGTGGGAGGATTCCTGCGGCGCGTGCGTGATCGCAGGCGGTCTCATTGAGCTGGCAGAGCAGGCGGAGGGTGCCGAAAAGGAGCGTTATCTTAAATATGCCCGGAGGATTCTGCAGACGATTGCCGAAACGCGCGCCGACTGGGGAACGGACTGTGATGCGATCGTGCAGAACTGTTCGGCTTCCTATCATGATAAGAGACATCATTTTACGATGAGCTATGCGGACTATTTCTTTATGGAGGCTGTATTCCGGCTGGCGGGAATGGAATTTAAGATGTGGTAAAAAGAAAAGACCGTGCGGTTCCCTGGTTTGGGAAAACACGGTCTTTTTAAACCTGTGCACATTAGCAGCCGCACAGATTCTTATTCGTTGCACTTCAGAATATCGTTATAGAACTCGTCCATCTCTTTGCGTGAATTGAACACGGCTACATACATCTGGTTGCCCATCGCGCCGGAGAGCACGTCGGGGATGCGCTCCATCATTTTCATGTTGCCTTTGTATTTTTCTGCGATGTCGGCGTGGCTTAAGGCAAAATCCTTGCCGTCGCGTCTGCCTGCAAATGCGCAGTAGGCGTGCGTGCCGACCGGCATGGTGGAGCGGTCAAAGGCAATCATATCCGCCCAGATCTTGTACACGTCGGTGCTGTGGGCAAAGTCGATCATATCCGGGGTGACGCCGCCGCTCGGACGCATGTTGACTTCGAGAGCCACCAGATCGCCTTTTTTGCCCAGTCCTTCCTGATCTTTCAGCAGGCGGAAAAATTCAAAGTGTACAAAGCGGCTTTTTACACCGAAGCTCTTCACGGTAGCGCGCCCTGCCTCGCGGGTGTCGTCCGGGAGACTCTTTAAGATGTAAAAAATGGAATTGTCATTTTTGTTGACAATATCCATGATAGACATCGGTGTGATATTGCCCGTCTCAAACATCGGCTGCCCGTGGGAGTCGATAATCGCGTCGTAAGATTTCACCTCGCCGTTCACAAATTCTTCCATAATATAGGCAGTATCCGGCCACTTCAGCTCGAAAAACTGCTTCATCTGCTCTTCATCCTCGATTTTGAAGGTGTGGGATGCGCCGACGCCGTTGTCAGGCTTTGCAACCACGGGGTAATGCACCTGTGCGGCAAAATTCAGGCAGTTTTCCAGCGTATCTACCATGTGGTAGCGCGCGGTGGGGATGCCTGCGGCGGCGTAGTATGCCTTCATCTGTGACTTAAACTTTATGTGAGGAATATCGGACGCCTGGAAGCCCGTGGTGATATTAAAGTCGGTGCGCAGACGCGCGTCGCGCTCCAGCCAGTATTCATTG
>CAJKKX010000231.1 GCA_905200565.1 uncultured Lachnospiraceae bacterium | reverse complement strand
ATAACGAGCTGAACTGCGAAGCAAGTGAATTTTATTCTGAAGCGGATTCGCTTGCTTTCCGGAAATTTCTGAAGGAGAAATATCACACACTGGATGCGCTGAATGAGGCGTGGGGGACGGTATTCTGGAACCAGACCTATACGGCGTGGGAGCAGATTTTCGTGCCGCGGCCGTTGCTGAATGAGGGCTATAATCCGCATATGCATCTGGATTATTTCCGGTTTATTTCTGAGAGTACGATCCGCTTTTGCCGTATGCAGGCGGATATTATCCGGAAATACAAAAAGGAAACGGACTTTATCACCACGAACGGTATTTTCTGGAATCTGGACAATCACCGGATGATGGATGAGTGTCTGGATGTGTATACCTATGATTCTTATCCGAGCTTTGCCTTCGGGCTGGGCTGCGACCCGCAGAATTCGAAGGATTTAAATGACCGTCACTGGTCGAAAAAGCTGACGGAGACCCGCTCTGTCTGCCCGCATTTTGGCATTATGGAGCAGCAGTCCGGCGCAAACGGCTGGACGACCAGAATGGAAGGACCGGCGCCGCGTCCGGGACAGCTTACCCTCTGGGCAATGCAGAGTGTGGCACATGGCGCGGACTATATTTCCTTTTTCCGCTGGCGCACCTGTACGGTGGGAACGGAAATCTACTGGCATGGCATTCTCGACTATGATAACCGCGACAACCGCAAACTGGCGGAGGTAAAGGATTTTTACAAAAAGCTGGAAACGCTGGATGAGGTGTGCGGCGCAGAATATACGGCGGCATTTGGCGTCTTAAACGATTATGATAACTGCTGGGATACGAATGTGGATGTATGGCATAAAAGAGTACAGCAGGCGAGTGAGGAAGAGATTTTTGCGGCGTCGCAGATATATCACACGCCGTATAATGTGATTTATCTGCAGGAGGATATCGCGCTGGAGGACCTGGCAAAATATCCGCTGCTGATTTATCCGCATCCGGTTATTATAACAGAGAAACGCGCGGCGCTTCTGCGGGAATATACAGAGCAGGGCGGCACGCTGATAATCGGCTGCCGCAGCGGTTATAAGCAGGAAAATGGAAAATGTGTGATGTTGCCGCAGCCGGGGCTTCTGCAGGAGCTGACGGGGTCGGATGTGACGGATTTTACATTTGCCAGTCCGGCGGAGCCGCCCGTCTGCGCCATGTGGGATGACGGCAGGACAATGGACATGCCGGTGTTTCATGATATCATGCGGCCGCTTAAGGGTGCGCGCGTGCTTGCCTCCTATACGGACAGCTATTATAAGGGTGCGGCGGCGCTGATTGAAAAGAAAAACGGGAAAGGAAAAGCACTGCATTTTGGAAGCACCTTCTCCAGAACAAATATGGAGATGCTGCTTGACTATGCGGGAGTGCTGCGTCCGTTTGCTGATCTGCTGGAAGTTCCCAAAGAGGTGGAAATCGTGCAGAGAACCAAAAACGGCAGTCGTTACCTGTTTGTGCTCAATTATATGCAGACTGCACAGAAAATAAACCTCAAAGAAGAGATGCTTCTTTTGTATGATGGAACGCGGCACAAAGGAGAAGTAACGCTGCAGCCCTTTGAGACGGCGGTATATAAGGTTCTGTAAAGAAGGATTGCACATATGAAGCAAGTGGATTTTGAAAATGGAAAGATAGCACAGAATATTGCCAGAACAGCGTTTCCTATGCTGATTGCGCAGGTTTTAAGTCTGCTTTACAGTATTGTGGACAGAATATATATCGGAAGGATTCCGGGAGAAGGGACAAGCGCCCTCGGCGCGGTAGGTCTGTGCTTTCCTGTTATTATTTTAATTACCGGCTTTACAAATATGTTTGGCATGGGAGGCTCCCCGCTTTTTTCTATGGAAATGGGAAGAGGAAATAAGGAGAAGGCGGAAACGATCATGAATACATCTTTTCGGCTGCTTGTGGTGACGGCGCTGGTTATCATGGTGGCAGGAGAGCTGTTTGCGGAGCCGCTTCTTCGTCTGTTCGGGGCTTCGGATAATGCTATTGGCTATTCGGTAGTTTATCTTCGCATTTATCTGACGGGAACCCTGTTCTCTATGGTTACGACGGGCATGAATCCTTTTATCAATGCCCAGGGATTTCCGGGAATCGGTATGCTGTCGGTGGTCGTTGGGGCGGTGCTCAACCTGATACTGGATCCGTTTTTTATTTTTGTGCTGGAAATGGGAGTCAGCGGAGCGGCAGTGGCTACAGTGATATCCCAGGGCTGTTCTGTAATTGTGGTGGCCCGCTGTCTTTTTGGCAAAAAGCTTGAACAAAGGATTTATTTTCGGAAAGTATCCCGGATTCGGGATTATTTTCCTTTCGCTGGAGATATTGTGGGTCTTGGGACGGCTCCCTTTATCATGCAGTGCACTAATTCGCTGGTGCAGATTGCCTGCAACAGTGTGCTGATGACTTTCGGCGGGGAAATCTATGTGTCTATTATGACAATCGTCTCCTCTGTGCGGCAGATTCTGGATACCCCGGTCATGGCGGTAGTGGAAGGAACCTCACCTATAATAAGCTATAATTATGGAGCCAGGCGGGCTGCAAATGTGCGCAAAGCCATTGCTATCATGATGGCAGTCACGGTTCCCTATACCTTTATTGTATGGATTATGATATTATGGAGACCGGAAATGTTTATCTCCATATTCAGTTCAGATAAGACATTACTTTCGGATGCTATTCCGGCGCTGCACCTGTATTTTTTTGCGTATATCTTTCAGGCGCTGCAGTACAGCGGACAGACCGTGTTTAAGGCGCTGAACAAAAAGAAACAGGCAGTGTTTTTCAGCCTTTTCAGAAAGGTAGTTATGGTCATTCCGCTGACGTATCTGTTTCCTTATGTGTGTGGATTCGGGGCAGAAGGGGTATTTATGGCTGAGCCTGTGTCCAACATCATTGGAGGGCTGGCATGCTTTATTACGATGTTATGTATTGTTTTGCCGGAGCTTAAAAAAATGGAAGCGGGAAATAAGAAACTCTTATAAACTTATTTTGCTATAACAAAACAAAATAGAAAAATGCAATCTTATTTTGTTTCAACAAAATAAAACGATAAAAATAGAAAAATATTTCGTTAGAACAAAATAAAAATTGATTTTTAAAGTTTATTTTGTTATAATTAGGGTACACTGATAATGGAGGTGTATCCTATGATTAAAAGAGAAGATTATCTGGTAAGAATCCGCCCATTTTATGAATCCGACCTGGTGAAGGTCATTGTGGGAATCAGAAGATGCGGAAAATCCGTTCTTTTAAGACAGATTGCGGAAGAATTGCAGGAGAAGGGCACAGAGCCGGATCATCTGCTGTATATCAATTTTGAGGATCTGGAATTTGGTATGCTGCAGACGGCAATGGACCTGCACCGGTATATCAAAGAAAAAATAAAAGATTCCAAAAAATATTATCTGTTTTTTGATGAGATTCAGAATGTAGAAGATTTTGAAAAGGCAATCAATTCATTCCGGGCGACCATGAATGTGAGCATTTTTATCACCGGCTCCAACAGCAGACTGTTATCCGGCGAGCTTGCCACGCTCTTATCGGGGCGTTATGTAAGTTTTCAGATTTATCCTTTCCGTCTGCGCGAGGTCTGCGAGCTGAAAGGCATTGCAAAAGAGCAGCTTACAGAGGATATCCTTCTTGATTATGTGATATGGGGCGGTATGCCGCAGCGGTTCCAGTTTCAGACAGAGGCGGAAACAAAAGTATTTCTCACGGATTTGTATAATTCCATCGTGCTGCGCGATATTGTGCAGCGGAATAAAATAAAAGAAGTGGATGGACTAAACCGTCTGGTGGAATATATGGTGACAAACACCTCCCAGACCTTTTCGGCAGTGTCGATTACGAAGTATTTTGAAAGCATCAACCGGAAAATTTCTACGGAAACGCTGTACGGCTATTTGGATGGAATCGTGTCGGCGATGATTATGAAAAAAGCGGTGCGGTACGATATTCGTGGAAAAAAGATTCTGACGAGAATGGATAAGTACTATCTGACAGACACCGGGCTCGGAAGCATAAAAAATACTGGCTTTAAGCGTGAAATCGGAGCAATGCTGGAAAATGTCGTCTACAATGAGCTGCTGACGCGCGGCTATGAGGTTTATGTAGGAAAGACGCCGAAGGGAGAAATTGATTTTGTGGCAATCAAAGACGGAAAAAAGGAATACTATCAGGTGACGTATCTGCTTGCAGCGGAAGAGGTGATAAAACGGGAGTTTGAAGCGTTCTCCCATGTTGCCGATAACTATCCGAAATATGTGATTTCTATGGATAAGTTCGATTTCTCCAGAGAGGGAATTATTCACAAAAATCTGGCGGATTTTCTGATGGAGTAGCAGGTAATCCCCGCCCGGCAGGGCGGGGTGTTATGCCGGGCAGAGCTTATCTGTGCCATATATTATGGAGATTACCTGCGTCTGCCGGGCGATGATGGAGTTATTGCTGCCGGATGCGCTCCATCACGCTTTCACGGTTCATTTTCCGGAACTGGACTTTTGGAATTGCCCAGGCGATGAAGAG
>CAJKKX010000230.1 GCA_905200565.1 uncultured Lachnospiraceae bacterium | reverse complement strand
AGAACCTCTCCCTGCACGTCAAACAGTCCGCATTTTACGGTGGTTCCTCCTATATCAATTCCAAAACAATATTTTTTCATCACAAATTCCTCCTGTTATTCTTCTCTTCCTCTTGCCAGGGATGCCTGCACACGCTTATAAAGCTCCTGTGCCGCATTATATCCCATCTTCTTCTGTCTGTGGTTGACCGCCGCCGTCTCTACGATCACCGCCAGATTTCGTCCCGGACGAATCGGAAGCGAATGACATACGACCTTGTTTCCGAGGTATTCCGTATACTCTTCCTCCAGCCCCAGACGGTCATACTCCTTATCCCTGTCCCACTCTTCCAGTTTGATGACCAGATCAATGGACTGGGTATCTTTCACGCTCTCTACGCCAAACAGCGTCTTTACATCAATAATTCCAATACCTCGCAGCTCAATAAAATGCTTCGTAATATCCGGCGCCGTACCGATCAGAGTCTCGTCGCTGACCCTGCGGATTTCCACCACATCATCCGTAACCAGACGGTGTCCCCGCTTAATCAGCTCCAGAGCCGCCTCGCTCTTTCCGATTCCGCTCTCGCCGGTAATCATGACGCCCTCTCCGTAAACATCCACCAGCACGCCATGAATCGAAATGCACGGCGCAAGCTCCACATTCAGCCTGCGGATGATCTCTGCCATAAACGGGGAGGTCTGCTGCCTGGAAAGCAGGATCGGCACATGATATTTGTGCGCCAGCCTCATCATGTCCTCATCCGGCCTTGTCCTCGTGGTATAAACGACGCAGGGAATCTTACTCGACAGGAACTGCTCGTATGCCGGAATCTTCTTCTCCCTCGGCAGGCTCGCCAGATAGGTATATTCCACATATCCGATAATCTGTACGCGCTCAGAAGAGAAGTGCTCAAAATATCCGGCAAGCTGCAACGCAGGACGATTAATATCGGGAAGCGTGATCTTAATATCCGATATATCAATGTCCGGCGTAAGATTTTCCAGCTTGAGCTGGTCGATAATCTTTTTCAACGCTACACTGCTCATATCTTTTCTCCTTGTCCTATGTTTTCGGGTAACTGTTTGGTTCCCTTCACAGTTACGTTTCAGATACTGTTATCTTAACATACTTTTCCTCTGACATCCAGTGCAATCTACATCTCCTGCGGCTTTGTCCCCGCAAAAAACTCATAGACCTTCCGGGCGCTTGCTTCATTCATGGACGGCGCTTTTGCAAGCTCTTCAATCCCGGCTGCCCTGATCGCCTCCAGGGACTGAAACGTCCGCATCAGGGACTTTCTTCTCGCCGGGCCGATGCCGTCGATGTCATCCAGAATCGAATGTACCTGCTCCCTGCTTCTTAAGGAACGGTGATATTCAATGGCAAACCGGTGCGCCTCGTCCTGAATCCGGGTAATCAGCCGGAACCCTTCGGAGGATTTGTCAATAGGAAGCTCCTCATTGTCAAAATACAGCCCCCTTGTCCTGTGGTTATCATCTTTCACCATACCGCAGACCGGAATATTCAGGTGCAGACGCTCCAGCACCCCAAGAGCGATATTCACCTGCCCCTTTCCGCCGTCCATCATAATCAGATCGGGAAAGACGCGGAATTTTCCAAGCCTGTCGTCCACCTTCTTCTCTTCCAGCTCCCGCTGTTCCTTAATCCCATGTTCAAATCTTCTGGTCAGCACTTCCTCCATGCTGGCGTAATCATTCGGCCCTTTGACCGATTTTATCTTAAATTTGCGGTAATCGCTGCGTTTCGGCTTTCCTTTTTCATAGACGATCATAGACCCCACAGACTCGAATCCGCTGATATTCGAAATATCATAAGCCTCCACCCGCGACACATTTTCCAGACCCAAAAGCCCCGCAATCTCTTTCATGGCCCCGATGGTACGTCCCTCTTCTCTTTTTATCCGCTCTTTGTCCTGGTTTAAAACAATCTGGGCATTTCTTGCCGCAAG
Source organism: uncultured Lachnospiraceae bacterium (assembly GCA_905200565.1). Next base: position 2,632 of record CAJKKX010000230.1, on the reverse strand, counting down.
CTCCACCAGCTTTTCCTTCGTTCCTTTTTTCGGCACCCGGATATAGACCCTGCCGCCCCGTTTTCCGCCGAGCCATTCCTCGATCACCGCGCCATCCTCCACTTCGGCAGGCAGCATGATCTCTCTGGGAATAAAAGGCGTTCCGGTATAAAACTGCTTGATAAAGCTGGACAGGATTGCGCTCATGGTATCCTGCGGCGCCACTCTTAAATAAAAATGATCTCTGCCGATCATCCTCCCGCCCCGGATAAAGAACATCTGCACCACCGCATCCCCCTCCTGCTGCGCAAGGGCGATAATGTCCTTATCCTCGCCGTCGCTGTTCGTGATCTTCTGTTTCTGGGCAATCTGCTGTACGCTCTTTAAAAGCTCCCGCTGCTCGATCGCCATTTCGAAATCCATCCTCTCCGAAGCTTCCTGCATCCGGCTCTCCAGCATCTTCATCACCGGCGCATAATTTCCATTCAGAAATCCCAGTACCTCCTCCACCGACTTCCGGTAATCCTCCCTGCTGATGTACCCCTGGCAGGGCGCGCTGCACTGTTTAATGTGGTAATTCAGACACGGCCTTTCCTTTCCGACGTCTCTTGGAAGCCTTCGGCTGCATGTACGAATCTTATAAATCTTATGAATCAGTTCGATGGTATCCTTCACGGCTCCCGCACTGGTGTACGGTCCATAATACTTATTCTTATCCTTTTTCATGGAACGTGAAAAAAGCACCCTCGGATAATCCTCGGATGTCGTCACTTTAATGAACGGATACGTCTTATCATCCGTCAGCATGGTATTGTATTTCGGCCTGTATTCTTTGATCAGATTACACTCCAGCACCAGCGCCTCCAGCTCGGAATCCGTCACAATATATTCAAATCTGGCGATTCTCGACACCATCTGTTCAATCTTCGCCCCTTTATTCCGGCTGCTCTGAAAATACTGCCGGACACGGTTTTTCAGACTGACCGCTTTCCCCACATAGATAATGGCGTCTTTGTCGTCGTGCATAAGATAAACCCCCGGTTTCCCCGGGAGTTTTTTTAATTCTTCCTGAATATCAAACACTTTCACCGCTCCTTTTTATGCGCCCATGCCCCTCTGCGCTACGACTGCCAGAAGGAACTTCCTGCGGAGTTCCCCGTAAGGATTCCGGCTGAACACCTCATAGGTCGAACACCCTTTATCTACCAGACAAACCAGAACGGACTCCCTGTATCTCGGCAGGCGGATGTTCAGCGGGAACATATGGTTCTCAATAATGTCCTGCTCCCTCTCCGACAACTCAAAATCCCGTCTGGCATTGAGAAGCGCCCGTCTCGCATGGGTAAATCCATGCCATCTGTGACCTGCGTCCTTTTCATGCCAGTCATACAGAAAATAATCATGAAGCAGCGCTCCCCGCGCAAGCTCCCGCCTGTGACAGGAGATGCGAAGCCTTTCCGCCAGAATGCAGCTAAAATATGAGACTGCAATGCAGTGGAGCAGGGTACTTGTATTTCCATGCTGCGTATAATCCTCCATTTGCAAAAGCGAGGATTCCCGTACCGTTCTCTCTAAAACCCCGGCAAACCTTCTTTCAAATTCTCTCCTCGCTCTTCTGCGCTCCCCGGCAGAACCAAAAAACCTTCTTCGCAAATCCACCCCTCCGCTTTAAATCTCTTTCTTTTCCAGGCTGACCTTTTCATCCGTCACGCCCTCGGCCTCATGCAGAATCTTCATGAACTGCTTTCCTGTGATCGTTTCCTTTTCAATCAGGAAAGCCGCAATCTTATCCATCGTGTCACGGTGCTCCGCCAAAAGCTGTTTTGCCTTCTCATAAGAATTCTGAATCAGTTCCATCACTTCTCTGTCGATTTCCGCTTCCGTTACCTGGCTGCAATTTCTGACAACCCGGTTATCCAGATATTCGTTCGCCGGCGTTTCCAGCTCCACCATGCCGAACTTTTCCGACATGCCGTAACGTGTCACCATCGCTCTGGCAATTCTCGTGGCCTGCTGAATATCCCCGGCCGCTCCCGTCGTGATCGAATCAAAGACAAGCTCCTCCGCCGCGCGGCCCGCCGTCAGGGAGATTAACTGAGCCCGAAGCTCCTTTTCCGACTCCAGATTCTTCTCCTCTTCCGGCACGTTCATAACGTACCCCAGCGCTCCCATCGTGCGGGGTACGATGGTAATCTTCTGTACCGGCTCCGCGTCCTTCTGGAGCGCGCTCACCAGTGCGTGGCCCACTTCATGATAAGAAACGATCCTTCTCTCCTCTGCACTGAGTACACGGTCTTTCTTCGCTTTACCGGCAATAACCACTTCCACAGATTCAAAAAGATCAGACTGTGAAACTGCATTCCGGCCGTTGCGAACTGCCATAAGGGCAGCTTCGTTGATAATATTGGCCAGATCAGAACCAACCGCACCGCTTGTTGCCAGAGCAATTTCCCTGAAATCAACTGTTTCGTCCATGCAGACATTCTTCGCATGAACTTTCAGAACATCGATACGTCCTCTCAGATCAGGACGCTCTACAATAATCCGGCGGTCAAAACGTCCCGGACGAAGAAGTGCCTTATCCAAAATCTCCGGACGGTTCGTCGCTGCAAGAATAATGATGCCCTTAGACGAATCAAAACCATCCATCTCA
>CAJKKX010000229.1 GCA_905200565.1 uncultured Lachnospiraceae bacterium | reverse complement strand
AGAAGAACAATAACCGAATTCATGCAGCAGAATAAATATTCCGGGACGAATAAAAAATGTGATTTGAAAATTCTCGGGGAAAACGGCGTCAATTATTCTATTTCTGAAAATGTAAACCAGATCGCAACCCGGTATCCGGATCTTGAAAAATTAAAAGAAGAGGAATGGTTTGCCGTGCTGGACGGAAAGAGCAGGATCCGCTATATTCCGACCTATCAGAGCGAGGAATTTCAGGCGCTGGGGGAAGACAGCGCTGTCAGAGCCATCCGTCTGATTAAAAATTTTAACAGCGGACGCTGCGTGGGGATTTTTGACGTAAATATTACGCATACGGATATCCTTAATATTTTTGCAGCAGGAATCGAGCAGGATAACCAGGAGGTTATGCTGATGGATGATACCGGGACTATTATTACGTCCACAAACCAGGAGATGATCGGGAGGAAGATCACCTCAGAGAATTACTTAGAGAAACTCACCGGGTACGACCATGGCTACTTTCAGGCGAAAGTGAATGGAAGCAACTCTCAGGTATATTTTGTGACCAGCCCATCCACACAGTGGAAAATCATCATGTACGAGAAAAGACAGGGGATGGTCTGGAGCACAAATCAGAGCTACGTGTGGATCATACTGGCACTGCTCGTTTTTTTCGCTTTGGAAATTATCATGTCTATCGTTGATTCCAGATATATCAGCCGGCCGGTACAGAAACTCAAACGTGATATGCGCAATGTCTATAAAGGGGATCTCAGCGTCCGCACGGAAGTGGAAAACATGGATGAGTTCGGTGAGCTCAGTCAGCAGTTTAATATGATGATCGAGAGAATCGAGCAGCTGATTGCCACGGCGAAGATCGAAGAGCTGATCGAGCAGCTGAAGGAAAAGGATGAGGAAAAGCGTGTCCTGGAGCTTCAGGCCCTGCAGGCGCAGATCAACCCGCATTTTCTCTATAATACACTGGCGTCCATACGTTTTCAGATGGAGATGGGAATGGAAGATAAGGCGGGCCAGTCATTAATGGCGCTGGTAAAGCTTCTGAGGAGAACATTTTCGGATTATCGCAAACTGATTCCGATTCGGGAAGAGCTGCAGGCGCTGGAGACATATCTTGTATTGATGGGAAACCGTTACCAGGATACCTTTGAATGGAAAATAGATGTGGATGAAGAGGTTATGGAGTGTCTGATCCCAAGGATTTCCATACAGCCACTTGTGGAAAATTCCATATCGCATGGGTTCAGCGAAAAGAAAGGGATGGGACATATCAGGATCGAGGGCCGGCGGCAGGAGCAGAACCTTGTGATCCGCGTATTGGATGACGGCGAGGGCGCAGATGTGGAAAAGATCAAACGGATTTTGGAGGAGCCTTCTGAAAGCAAGTGCAGGGAACAGGTGAGCAGCATCGGACTTAAAAATGTTCAGGAAAGACTTCAGCTGTTTTTTGGAGAGGAATACGGTCTGAGCGTCAGTCAGACGGAAGAAGGAGGCGTTTGCGTGGAATTATGTATGCCGGCGCAGAAAGAGCGGGAAGCTGAGGCAAGGGAAAGCCTGACGGGAGATGTAAGATGATAAGAATAATTATAGTTGACGATGAGAGTATTACCAGGCAGTGGATGAAAAAGAAAATAGAAAAACTGGGTTCGAACTATCTGGTTGCAGGGGAATTCGCCAATGGCCGCCAGGCGCTGGAGTATTGCAGAGAACATGAAGTGGATGTTATTTTCACTGATATCCGCATGTCCGGCATGGACGGTATGGAATTGCTGAAAAATATTCAGGAATTGGGGAAGTATCCCTATACGGTCATTCTCAGCGCATATGATGAGTTTCAGTATGCGCGGCAGGCGCTGAAGCTGGGCGTACATGAATTTGTGCTGAAACCGGAGATCACCGGGGAGGGAGTTGAGAAAATTCTTGAGGAGGCGCGGATCTATCTTTCCGGCCAGAGGAATGATAAGCGGGATGGGGAACAGACGGATAAAACTCTCAGATACCTGATCGAAGCGACAGATGGTGTATCGGAGGAGAAATTATGTGATATCATAAAAGAAAACCATATAGATCTGGATCCCCGTAATCTGGTCGTCATAAATATTTTTTTCGAGAAAACGGAAATTATGGAAAAAGCGGGAGAAATTTTTGAGCTGTATATGGAAGAAAAGCATCTTACCGGTTATGGCTTCCCGAACGCGCTGCAGGAGTATACGATCATCTATAATCACAGAAACGACTGGCTCCGGTCGGAGATTGCCGGGGAATTGTACGAGATCTTGCAGACACATCTGGGAGAAAGGCTTTTTGTGGGAATCAGCTGTAAAAAAGACGGATTCTGTCAGATCAGGGATCTATACCGGCAGGCCTGTCAGGCCAGAAAAAATCGTGTTTTCTTTGACGTTCCGGGATATCAGAGGTATGAGGAAATGAGTGTTCTGGCAGAGGATGACGAAGGAGAATTGTACTGCAGACGCGATATGAAAGAAATCATCGGGCTGATTGAAAAGGAGCAATACGGCGAGGCGGATGAGAAAATAGAATTTTTGCTGAAAAAACTAAGCGATGCGGTGTTTCTTCCGCCGCAATATGTGAAATCAATATGCGATGAAATTCTCACCGCGTATATTCACAGGCTATGGAGGTATACGCTTGATACACAGGAACAGAAGAAGGTAGGGATGATCGACCTGCTGCTGGGAGAAAACTGCGGGAAGTATCAGATCTTACGTCAGAGAGTGGAACAGGCGCAAACATATCTTTCTTCTTTACTGCAGCGGAAATGGGAGACAAAACACTATTCGGAACCGATTCAGGAGGTTATGAATTATGTGGAGCTGCATTACGGCGAAAAAATTCTGATGGAGGACATTGCGGAAAAAATACATCTGAGCCGGACGTACATTTCCGTATTGTTTAAAAAGGAAACAGGAGAGAAATTCAGTGATTATCTGCAGCGGATCCGTTTGGAGAATGCCTGTGTTCTCCTGAAAAATACAAAGCTGCCGATTCAGGAAATTGCGGAAAAAACAGGATTTTTTGATGCAGCGCATTTTAGCCGGGCTTTTAAGGAAAGTTATGGGTGTTCTCCGGCTGAGTACAGAAAACAAAATAATACAAAAAGAAATTAAATTTTTACAAATTTCTCTGAAAAGAAGAGGAAACTTAACTTCAGATTTTGAAACGATAAAACGAAATGCAAATTTTTGAGAAACAGAAACCTGTTTTTTTGCATTTCGTTTTTTTATAATAAATTTATCAAATAAAGGAGGACGTAAGCAATGAAAAGAAAATTAGCAATGTTCTGTGTAGCGGTAATGGGGATGACGTCGGTTTTCGGTACGATCGGGTGCGGATTCGATGGAAATGAAGAACTGGTGGCGGAAGAGACAAGCGAAGAGGAAGTGAAACTTGTTTTTTTGCGCGTTGGTACGGAGCCGGAGAAAAAAGCGTACTGGGAGAAAATGGTAGACGGTTTTATGGAGGAAAATCCGAATATTGAAATCGAATATCAGGAGGCGCCGGCAGGAGATGATTTTGAGACGAAACTGAATACAGGCTTTGCCTCCGGGACAGCGCCGGATATTATCAATTTCACGCTGGCCTCCATGGGAACCCGCGTACCTCTCGGACAGTATGCTTCGCTGGATGAGTATATGGAAGGGTGGGACGGAAAAGAGGATTTCATGGAGAGCGCGCTTTCTCTTGGAAATATTAACGGGACACAGTATGGGATCCCGGTAATTGCCGATCCGCGTATTTTGATTTATAACAAAGAAATGTTTGAGGAAGCAGGCCTGGATCCGGAATCTCCGCCGACGACATGGGATGAGCTCAGAGAAGCGCATAAAGCCCTGATCAAAAAGGATGGAGATACGGTCGTGCAGACGGGCCTGGGACTTCCGACATCAGGAACCAACACACAGCACTGGTTTTCCATCTTTATCGAGCAGAACGGTGTGAAGAACCTGGTTGATGACGACAATAACACGATTCTGTGCAATACGCCGGAAGCGATCGAGGCGGCGGAGTTTATGAAGGAGCTGGCAGATAAGGGCGTGATTTTCTGGAATGCCGACAATGCGGATGAAAACCCGTTTATAACCGGAAAAGCGGCGATGACATTTGCAAGTGACAGCAATTTCGCCAACTGGAATACAGGTGATCTGGAAGGAAAGATCGCAATGGCGGATCCGATTTCCGGCACACAGCAGGCGACATTCTGCGGAATGAACTTTATGTTCATGAGCGGGGAAACCGAGCACAAAGAAGAGGTATGGAAATTCATCGAATATGTTTCTTCTGCGGAAAATATGTGGACGCGCTATGAGGATCTTGGAACCGCAGTCCTGAGAGAATCTCTGAAAGAGGAATATATCGCGGAGGATCCTGAAAAACATGAGGCAATTTATACATCGATCGCCTGCGGCACAGGTTCGCCGAAGGTTGCCTATGCGAACTCCGTATATAATATTATCGGACAGGCAATGGAACAGATCATGTATGATGCGGCAGAGCCGGAACAGGCATTGAATGATGCGGCGGAAAAGATTCAGGAAGAAATAGATAATCAGTGATTTGATGGCGGG
>CAJKKX010000228.1 GCA_905200565.1 uncultured Lachnospiraceae bacterium | reverse complement strand
AATGAAACAAACATCTGCTGGAAAAAGAGCAGATTCGTGAGTACAGGGGAACGCTTACCGAGCCGGGAAAGAACAGCCCGTATCGTGACAGAAGCGTGGAGGAGAATCTGGAGCTGTTTGAAAATATGAAAAATGGCGTTTATCAGGATGGAGAGAAGGTGCTTCGCGCGAAAATTGACATGGCGTCTCCCAATATCAATATGCGTGACCCGATTATCTATCGTGTGGCACATATGAATCACCACAGGACCGGGGATACATGGTGTATTTATCCGATGTATGATTTCGCACATCCGATAGAAGACGCCATAGAGGGCGTGACCCATTCCATCTGTACGCTGGAATTCGAAGACCACAGACCTCTTTATGACTGGGTCGTGCGTGAGCTGGAGTATGAGAAGCCGCCGAAACAGATTGAGTTTGCGAAGTTGTATCTTACCAACGTGGTAACCGGAAAGCGGTATATCAAGAAAATGGTGGAGGACGGCATCGTGGACGGCTGGGACGATCCAAGACTTGTATCCATTGCGGCGCTGAAACGCCGCGGTTACACGCCGGAGGCGATTAAGAAGTTCGTGGAGCTGTGCGGCGTCAGCAAGGCGCAGAGTTCCGTGGATTATGCAATGCTGGAGTACTGCATCCGTGAGGACTTAAAGCTGAAGAAATCCCGTGTGATGGCAGTGCTTGATCCGGTGAAGCTGGTCATTGACAATTATCCGGAAGGACAGATTGAGTATCTGGAGGTAGACAATAATCTGGAGAATGAAGAGCTTGGCAAGCGTAAGGTTCCGTTTTGCAGGGAGCTTTATATCGACCGGGAGGACTTTATGGAGGAGCCGCCGAAAAAATATTTCCGGCTTTTCCCAGGAAATGAGGTGCGCCTGATGGGAGCCTACTTTGTGAAATGCGTAAGCTATGAGAAGGATGAGGATGGAAAGATTACAGAAATCCATTGTACGTATGATCCGGAGACGAAGTGCGGCACAGGCTTTACCGGAAGGAAGGTAAAAGGTACCATTCACTGGGTAGCGGCGCCGACGGCGCTGAAAGCGGAAGTACGTCTCTATGAGAATATTATTGATGAGGAGCAGGGTGTTTATAATAAAGAGGACGGAAGTCTGAACCTGAATCCCAATTCACTGGAAATCCGGCAGTGCTATGTAGAGCCGGGCCTGGCGGGTGCAAAAGCATACGACAGCTTTCAGTTCGTGCGCCAGGGATATTTCTGTGTGGATGCAAAGGATTCCAAAGAGGATGCGCTGGTCTTTAACCGTATCGTATCTTTGAAAAGTTCGTTCCGTCTGCCGAAGCAGGAGTGCCATGAATGAATTAACGATCAGTCTGGATGCGAAGGCGTCCAGACCTCTCTATGAACAGATCTATGGTTATATAAAAGAAGAAATCAAAAATGGAGGGCTGCCTTTTGAAGAAAGGCTGCCCTCTACGAGAATGCTGGCAAAACATCTTCAGGTGAGCCGCAGCACGGTGGAGCTCGCCTATGAGCAGCTTCTGTCAGAGGGTTATATCGAAGCGGTTCCTTACAGGGGGTATTTCGTGTGTCAATTAGACGGACTGCTGCATCTGGAGAATCAGGCGGTGTTGATGGAAGTACGGCAAAGTGAAAAAAAAGAGAAGTATGCGTTTGACTTTTCACCGAATGGCATTGCCCTGAACAGTTTTCCGCACAATACCTGGAGAAAGCTTTCGAGAGGGATTCTGATGGAAAAGGATGAGGAATTCTTTCAGTTGGGGAACCCTCAGGGGGAAGAATTTCTGCGGACGACGATTGCCTCTTATCTGCATCATGCAAGGGGCGTGTCCTGTACTCCGGATCAAGTTATCGTGGGAGCGGGAAGTGATTATCTTTTGATGCTTTTATCCAATATTCTGGGAAACCGGCGGGTGGTGGCGATGGAGAATCCTACTTATAAAAGGGCATACCGTGTCTTGCAGTCTATGACGAAATCCATGATCGCTGTGGAAATGGACCAGAATGGAATGTATGTAGAGGAACTTTCGAAAAGTGAGGCGGATATTGCCTATGTGATGCCGTCGCATCAGTATCCGATGGGGATCGTGATGCCTGTGAGACGGCGGATGCAGCTTCTGGACTGGGCGGCGAAAGCAGAGGGGCGCTACATCATAGAGGATGATTATGACAGTGAATTTCGCTATAAAGGAAAACCGATTCCGGCGCTTCAGGGGTTTGACGCTAAAGGGAAAGTGATTTATCTGGGAACCTTTTCACGGGTGATTGCCCCTTCGATTCGAATCAGCTATATGGTACTGCCGAAAGCATTGATGAAGTTTTATCATGAGCGGGGACGGATTTTTTCTTCCACAGTGTCGAAAGTGGATCAGATGATTATCGCGAAATTTTTGAATGAAGGGCATTACGAGCGCCACTTAAACCGGATGCGCGCGCTCTACAAAAGCCGTCATGATGTGCTGTTGGAGGAGCTTGGAAGCCTTTCAGACATCTGTAAGGTCTCCGGTGAAAACGCAGGCGTACACTTGCTTCTGCATTTTACAAATGGTATGAGCGAGGCGGAGGCGGTTTCGAGGGCAAAAGAAGCGGGCGTGAAAGTTTACGGCCTGTCGGACTACTGCATCGGACATGAGCCGGAAGAAGCCACGGTACTTCTGGGATATGCGAATATGGAGGAGGAGAAGATACGGAGTGCAGTAGAACGGCTGCGGGATGTGTGGAAGCAGTAAATTCCATTCACAAACAGTCAGTTTTAAAAGAATAGGAATCCGAAAAGAAAACGCTTGTCCGGTCTTGGATGCCTGTGTTCCCATATACTCAAAAGAATTCAGGGCTGTCCTGTGTTTTGAAGAAAAGACAAAAACATAGGGATTAAAAGGATCCTGCATCCAATGTTCAACATACTCCTTGTATTCCGGCGGTTTTTCTGATTTCAGTCACTTTTGTACTCTCAGGTCTATTTTATCACATCTTCATAATAGCATAGCTCAAAAAAGGATGCGCGTGATATTTCAGCCTGTGAGAATATGCGTAAACTGATTGATTCTGACCGCAACCGTGTAACAAAGGTGTTCAGCACCTTACTTTGAAAAGCGAGGTAAAACTGTATGGAGGCTTATTCAAGAGCATATTTAGACGATGTGACTGAAAATCAGGGAAAGTTGTTTGACTTTGTGGCAACAACTTATCCTGATATGGATACAGAAGATTTCATCCGTTCATATATGAAAAGCAAAACAAGGAAATATGTGGATGAAGCGCAGGCGTATGTATGCACTATGAACGCACAGGATTTGTGGCAATATTTCGTGCAGACAGACTGCTATGAACTGAAAAAAGGTACGGCTTTGAAGGGGTTTATCCCCGATTGGATTGGTGAATTTTATGCTTTGTATCAATGGAAATACAACATTCCAAGCCGGGAGTTGATTGAAAAAGTGCCACTGGACTATCTGAAAGGCGCTTATGCGGGACTTCATGATTTGGATTTGGAGCTTGCTGTAAAGAAAGTGGGAGAAGTGTGAAGCAGATGATTTGTTTTCATAATCCGGATGAGGAGAACGGTTGGCTCAGTAATTGGTATCCGTCTGTATTTGAATATGGCGGTATCCGGTTTTCTTCGATGGAGCAATATATGATGTATGAGAAAGCCGCTGTATTTGAGGATTTTGAAACGGCGCAGAAGATTTTGGCGGAGGATGATGTGGCTAAAATTAAAAAATATGGGAGACAGGTGGCAAACTACGAAGAATCTGTTTGGAACGGAATCCGCCAAATCGTTGTGTACCGCGGCTTAATTGCCAAGTTTACGCAAAATGCAGACCTGGCGATTAAACTTCAGGGAACAGGCATGGCAATTTTAGCCGAGTGTGCCGTTCATGATAAAATTTGGGGCATTGGATTATCAATGTATGACCCTGCCCGTTTTGATATGCACAAGTGGAAGGGTCAGAATCTTCTGGGCTTTGCTATTATGCAGGTAAGGGAGGAAAGATTAAATCAATAGGAGGGAGCTCATGGCTCCCTCCTGCTGATTCCCGTGATGACAGGATACGCTATTTCTCTTTTTTGGTCTCGCCCTGCATTTTTTCAACCGTCTCAGATACAGCGTCCGCTGTTTTCTTCGCCACATCCACAGCCCCGTCTTTCACGTCTTTGGCTGCGTCTGCCAAATCCTCTTTTACATTTTTGGCAGCGTCGACCGTTGTTTTCGCTACATCCTGAGCGGCGTCTTTTACTGCTTCTGCCGCTTCTTTTGGAATCGTAACGTATTCTCTGGAAGCCGTAGCCTCTTTTTCATCTTCAGGATCTTCATCCTGAAAATCATCGAAATCCTCATCCCAGGATTCTTCTTTTCTGCATTTATTTAAATATGCCAGTCCACAGCCGACAGCAGCGCCGATGAGTGCGGCGCATATGAATTTTCCATGACCTTTTGCCATAATTTGACTCCTTTCAAATGGGATAGAACTATTGTAATACTTTTTGGGTAAAAAGAAAAGGGGAAAAATTTAAAAAACGCACTGAACCAGAAACATGTAAAGCAGCGTACCGCCGCCGATGCTGAGCAGTGTATTTCGTTTCCAGAGATGTACGGTAATGATGGCGGCTGCC
>CAJKKX010000227.1 GCA_905200565.1 uncultured Lachnospiraceae bacterium | reverse complement strand
GCCTGCGGCGCCGTCTCCTGCACCACACCGCGGATGATCTCCAGTGTCTCCATACCGGTCTGCGCCATCACGCCCGGCACGATCGCGCTCACCAGATGCGCGTTGCCCTCCAGCGACGCGCGCCCGTACTCCTTCGCAATGTGGCGCGTCACCCGCAGATTTCCGACCACCTGCGGTCCGAGGGCGTCCGGTGTCACCTCGCGGTTCCCAAGGCCGACCACCAGGACCGTCTGCTCCTTTTCTCCCAAAAGCTGGCCAAGATGACCGGCAAGCGCCTCGGAAATCTCCCGGTGATAGTCTTCATCCTCGGACGACATGTTCGGCGCCTCCAGCGTAATGTAAGTGCCCACCGGTTTTCCCATGGTCCTTGCCCCGTTCTCCGTCTCGATTCTCACAATGGTTGTGTATATCTCACGTTCCTCATCCGTCTCTTCCTCGACCCGCACCCCGCGGATCTCTACATCGTCCTCCTCAAAGCTCTCCTTCGCCTCCAGCGCAAGGTCCGTGCGCACGTTAAAATCTCCAAGCATAGCAGCCTCCTCATCATTTCTGAGAGGTAGTTTCTGCATTCAGGCGGAAAATATTCAGCGCTTTTTGATTCTTTCGTAAAAGCGCGCCTCCAGCTCCGGATCGACCGTGCTGAAATATTCCGCATCCTTTTCGCGCTCCGCGATAGATTCCTCCACCGGCATGCTGCCCTCGCGCGCAAACACGGCAAGCTCACCGGTGCGCACCGGATACCCAAGCTTCTCAATGCTGCATTTCTCCGCAATATGATGCGCCCAGCAGTCCGGATGCGGAACAGTGCTCTTCGGACGGTTCCAGCCAATCTTCTCCTGCAGGAACGCCATCTTCTCCTCATCCGTCACATCGTGATACATAAAGTAGGAAAGCGACGTCACCTCCGCCTCCGGCAGATAATCAAGGCGCTTCGTCTTCGCCATTTTTTCCACCAGACGTCCAAACATCTGATACTCGAAATCGGCAAGATTACGTGAAATTTCAAACGGCTCGATGCCTTTTGTGCAGTCCGCCGCCTGCAGCACCTGCATATGCGTTCTTCCGTTGACGATCAGCGGAATCTTATACTGCGACGCCAGCAGATGACTGTAGTAGTGGCAAAGATGGAAACAAACGCTGCAGAAATTGTGCATCAGCTTCATGCAGGCGGAATAATACCCGCGGAGCTTCGACTCATTTACCGTGATGCGGATGTGATCCACATCCAGCTTATCCAGCAGATTTGCAATATTATTCTTTCCGAAATCGGTAGAAAATCCATTGTCCAGCGTGTAGGTGAGTACGCGCATTCCATATTTGTGCTTTAACTGATAGGTGATGTATGCGCCGTCCTTTCCGCCGCTCACACCGACGATGCAGTCATATTTCGCGCCGTTTTCCTTCGCCTTCTCCTTTGCCTTCTCGATCTCCGCCGCAAATTTCTTTTCCAGCGCCTCATAGTCTGTCAGCTCCGACCTGTGTTCATCGTAGAAATGACAGTAATTGCACACTCCATGCTCATCCAGCTTAATTCCCGCATAATTTTCCGGTAATCCGCACCTTACACATCCGCTCATGCCTCTTCCTCCTTTAATCCTTACTTAAACTCTTCCATACTATCATAAAAATATTCCTGTGGATCACTGCTCTGCAGTACCTCCGCCAGAAGCTCTGAAAATACCTCGCTGCCCTCCACATTCATATGCTTGTAATCCTCAAACAGATCATTGGTAAATACCGTCTGCCGTTCCTTATAGAGCATAAAATTATAGTAATTTGCATCCATCTCTTCGGCAAGCGCGCGGCATACCTCATCCAGATTGTCCAGATCTCCCGCTCCATCAATGTAGTCCTGCGTAATCGGCGTCAGGAGCAGGTTAAGCTCAATTCCCTCTTCTCTGCAAAAATCAGCGATCTTATACAGATACTCCAGTGACTCTTCCGTAATCTGCGCTATGCCCTTGCTTCCATCCCAGTAACCTGTAAAACCGTTTTTCTTTCCTGCCCGTTCTCCCTCGTAACTCGTTTTTCTTGCACGCCAGCCGCGGTTACCATAGTATCTCTGCACCACAGTCCTGTACAGCTTCTTTTTGACATTTTTCTTAACCTGCTTCAGATTCAGATATTTGCTGATCCGTGTAGAATAAAGAAGCGACGATACCGTAAGCCCCTCGCTGCGGACAGAAAGCAGGTAACGCGCCTTCCAGCGCATCGTGCGCAGATATTCATAGGCAGATAAATACTCCTGATCCGTCGCCTCCTTCTTCAGCGTGGAAACCGAAAGCACCAGATAAATCTGCTTTACCGGATTTTCCTCTGCCGTCTCCTGTATCAGATAATAGGTTCCCTTCAGGGGCTGCGTGTTTGTGGCAATATTAAACCCTGTCGTTCCGAGCGCCTCATCCAGTATCACCGGCTGAATGCCGCGTGCGGCAATCGAGGTGCCGCAGTACAGCGTATCGATCGTTCCCTTCAGGTCACTGCGTTCCCGTTTGGAGGCAAGCGAGAAGGTCGTCCATCCCTCATAAGCGAAGCGCGCAACACTCTCGAACAATATCACAAATGCCAGCACCGCACAAATGCGGGGAGCTATTTTCTTAAAATTGCGCATAAGCAAATCCTCCTGTCATCGAAACGTTGAACTGCCCGATCGCCAGGATCACTCCAAGCACAAAAAAATAGCAGAACCATCTCACCAGCAAGGGTTTCTTCGCCAGCGTATCGCGCACCGGCTGCTTTTCCTGCAGGAAATCTACTGCAAACATCAGAAGCAGCGCGCATCCTAAAAATATTTTCATTTCCCTGGACAGCCCAGGCAGGATCTCTGACCATCCGGCCGGCATACGGATATCCGTAAACATTTTTTTCGCAAATTGCAGCATCTCTGCTGTACTTGCCGGTCCCGGAAAGATTTTCAGAATACTCACAAGGAAAAACGTTCTCGCAATGCTGAACAACTTCCAGCCTCTGCTATCCTGACGGATATGCAAAACCTCCTTTGCCTTCGCAAAATATGGTTCCAGAATCATCGCTCCCATGATGAAAACGCCGTTTGCCGCGCCCCACAGTATGTAACGCCAGCTCGCATCATGCCAAAATCCCGTGCTGGTCCACACAAACACCAGTGCAAACAGCGAGGGGAACAGCTTACCGACACGCGCGCCAAACCATTTTCTTCCCAGTTTGCCAAATTTTGTCGCCGGCGAGGAAACTGCCAGCGGATAAAACATATAATCGCGGAACCAGGAGCTTAGGGTTATATGCCAGCGCCTCCAGTATTCCGCCAGAGATTCCGAAAAAAACGGCCGCCGGAAGTTTTCCTCAATATGGATGCCAAACAGCTCGGAAGCCCCTGCCACAATATCCATGTAACCGGAAAAATCCGCGTACATCCAGACCGTCATATACACGCAGCCCAGGAAACAGGTAATGCCGCTCAATTCTGCATACTGATCAAAAATACTCTGCATGACCGGACGCAGATTATCCGCAACCACCATCTTCTTAAAAAAGCCCCACAGCATACGCTGACACCCATAGGAAAAATTATGGTAATCAAATGCATGTCCTTCATATAGCTGCGCCGCCATCGGCTTATAGCGGGTCATCGGTCCCTGCGTCATCTGCGGAAAGTACGCAAGAAACAAGAGCAGCTTTGCATAATTCTTCTGCGCCTGTATTTTGCCTTTATAAATATCCATCAGATAACTGATCGCAATTAACGTGTAATACGAAATGCCGAGCGGAATCAGAAACTTCGGAACCGGCAGCTGCACGCCTGTAAACGCAAACAGCCGATTACCGATCCTTACAAAGAATCCGCTGTATTTTAAGATTAACAGAATTCCCAGATTAAAAATAACCGCTATTGTCAGAATCTTCTTCTTTTTCTTTTTATACTGCTTTTTCAGCACTGCCGCCGTATTTCTCTTTTCGGCAATCATCCGTTTGCATTCCTGCTCCAGGCGCTCCATCCAAAGCCCGGAGACCCAAATGCTGATGCTCGTAAGCAGCAGATACACCGGCGATGCCGCGCACGCCAGTGCGTAAAAAAACACACTGGCGCCAAGCAGCACCATCCAGCGGTACTTCAGCGGACATACATAGTACACCACATACAGCACAGCCAGGAACAGCAAAAAAAACAGGGAATTGACTGTCATTTTATGCCTCCTGCTGCAGCCTCTGTATCAGTTTGTACATATCCTCAGCGCTGTTGAAGTTTTCCGGCTCCATGTCCTCAAATTCAATTTCCACGCCAAACGCATCGTTCAGCTCGCCAATGAGGGAAACGATATCGAAGGAGTCCAGAATCGCATTATCGATCAATGCCTTCTCCGTCTCAAAGTCCACATCCGGTCTGAGTTCCTTTAAAATTTCCATTAACTGTTCCATACGTTTTCTCTCCTCTTCTTAGTTCGTTATTTTTCTCCCAGCAGAAACTGCCGTGAAATTACCCCATCATATATATAACCCATTTTCTGATAAATAGCAATAGCGTGTATGTTTTCTTCATCCACCCAGAAATTTACTTTGTCGGCGCCGCCTTTCGTCAGAAGGTACTCTGTGGCGCCGCAGAAAAGCGTTCTTCCCATGCCAAGCCCGCGCAGTTT
>CAJKKX010000226.1 GCA_905200565.1 uncultured Lachnospiraceae bacterium | reverse complement strand
GCGAAGGTGAGATCCACGATTTACGGAAACTTATGCGCGAAGGCTCTCCTGAGCGCATTAGTTGTAGTTAATCGTTAGCTCGCCGGAGCGTTGTCCCCGTCCGTGTGGGGTATATAGCAGGATTCCGGTGTCCGGCGTAAGCAAGAGAACTATCGGCTTCGTAACTGTTCGGAGTACGTGACAACTCCCCTCCAAACCAGAATTTGAAGAATTCTTACAAGAACTTTAAATTTTTTCTTCACATATGCGAAATTTGCGGTATAATGGAGCAAATGAAAAAATTTATTTGTACGGAGGTATGAGAACATGGCAAAAAAAGATATTGACTGGGCAAACCTCGGATTTGGGTATCAGGAAACCGCAAAAAGATACGTTTCTAATTTCAAAGATGGAAAATGGGACGACGGTATCCTGACGGACGATGCGAATGTAGTGTTAAATGAGTGCGCAGGTGTTTTGCAGTATGCGCAGACTGTTTTTGAAGGATTGAAGGCATACACCACAGAAGATGGGCGTATTGTGACCTTCCGCCCGGACTTGAATGCGGAGCGTATGATGGATTCCGCAAAGAGACTGGAGATGCCGGTATTTCCGAAGGAGCGTTTTCTTGATGCGGTTCATCAGGTAGTGGAGGCAAATGCAGACTATGTGCCGCCTTATGGTTCCGGTGCGACACTGTATATCAGACCGTATATGTTTGGTACGAATCCTGTAATCGGTGTAAAACCGGCCGATGAGTATCAGTTCCGTGTATTTTCGACCCCGGTAGGACCGTATTTCAAGGGAGGCGTTCGCCCGCTTACCATCCGTGTGAGCGATTTTGACCGTGCGGCTCCTCATGGAACAGGACATATTAAGGCCGGACTGAATTATGCCATGAGTTTATATGCGATTGTAAACGCACATGAGGAAGGCTTCGACGAAAATATGTATCTTGATCCAAAGACAAGAACAAAGGTAGAAGAGACAGGCGGAGCTAATTTTATTTTCGTGACAAAAGATCATAAAGTGGTAACGCCGAAGTCAGACAGTATCCTGCCCTCCATTACACGCCGTTCTCTGATTTATGTGGCAAAAGAATATCTGGGACTGGAAGTTGAGGAGCGGGAGGTTCTCTTTGAGGAAGTAAAAGACTTTGCGGAATGCGGACTGTGCGGGACTGCCGCAGTCATTTCTCCGGTTGGAAAAATCGTAGACCACGGAAAAGAAATCTGTCTCCCGGCAGGTATGGAAGCGATGGGTCCGGTTACGCAGAAGCTGTATGATACGCTGACCGGTATCCAGATGGGACGCCTGGAGGCGCCGGAAGGATGGATTCACGTAATCAAATAAAGGCGAATTGTCTGAGGGAGGAAGAGATTCCTCCCTTTTGTTTTCCCATAGGAATTTCCGGTTGTCCGCCGGAAAGATTTGCGATATGATGATACTGGGATACTATGTAAGGAGGAGCTTGAGCATCTGGAACAAAAATACGGACTGCCGGAGGGCAGGCTGTATCTGGCCTATTGGAACGGGAAGCTGGCAGGCTGTATCGGGCTGCGGAGAATCGACAGGGAAAATTGTGAGATGAAACGCCTGTATGTGAGACAGGAATTTCGTGGACATCAGATTGGCAGAAGGTTGATAGAAAGAATACTGGAAGATACGAATGAGATGGGATACACGTATATGCTGTTAGATACCCTGCCGTTTTTGAAAAGTGCGCTCCGGTTATACCGAAGCTGTGGGTTCTACGAAATTTCCAGTTATAACGACAGCCCGATGGACACATCCATCTATATGAAACGAGATTTAAAAGAAATGCAGATTTGAAAGAATAGAGGGAAAATATGTACAGAGAGCATACAAAAACAGTAAAAATAGGAAATAAAGTGATCGGCGGCGGAAATCCAATCCTGATTCAGTCCATGACGAACACAAAGACAGAGGATGTGGAGACTACGACTGCGCAGATTTTAAAGCTGGAGGCGGCGGGCTGCGATATTATCCGCTGTGCGGTGCCGACGATGGAGGCGGCGAAAGCGCTGGAGGAAATAAAAAAGAGAATCCATATCCCGCTGGTAGCGGATATTCACTTTGATTACCGACTGGCTATCGCAGCGATGGAGCACGGAGCGGACAAGATTCGGATAAATCCCGGAAATATCGGAAGCGCAGACCGGGTGAAAGCCGTGGTGGACGTGGCAAAGGAGAGGGGGATTCCCATCCGTGTGGGTGTAAACAGCGGTTCCCTTGAGAAAGAACTGGTGGAGAAATATCATGGCGTGACGGCGGAGGGTATCGTGGAGAGCGCACTGGACAAGGTGCATATGATTGAGGATATGGGATATGACAATCTGGTGATCAGCATCAAATCCTCCGATGTGATGATGTGTGCGAAGGCTCACGGGCAGATTGCCGAAAAGACGGACTATCCGCTGCATGTGGGGATTACCGAGTCGGGCACGGTTCTTTCCGGAAATATCAAATCTGCCGTGGGGCTGGGCATGATCCTGTCACAGGGCATCGGGGATACCATTCGTGTGTCGCTGACCGGAGACCCGTTGGAAGAGATTAAGTCTGCGAAACTGATTCTCAGAACGCTGGGACTGCGAAAAGGAGGTATCGAGATCGTATCGTGTCCCACCTGCGGGCGGACGCAGATCGATCTGATCCGATTGGCGAACCAGGTGGAAAATATGGTGGAGGATATTAAAAAGACGCTGAAGGTTGCCGTGATGGGCTGCGTGGTAAACGGACCGGGCGAAGCGAAGGAGGCGGATCTTGGAATCGCCGGAGGAAAAGGCGAGGGTCTTTTGTTCCGAAAAGGGGAAATTATAAAAAAAGTACCGGAAAGTGAGCTTCTTGGCGCGCTTCGGGATGAGATTTTAAAGTTTGAGGAAGAATAAAAATGGCAAAAACATTTTTTGAGGTATTTCCAAATCTGGAGATGAACGATCAGACGCACCATCTTTTTTCGCAGGTAACGGTTACGAAAGTAACCGTTACTTCTGCCAGAGACAGGATGCGGGTATACATAAGCAGTGAAAAACTGATTCATAAAAAAAACGTTTTTGCTGTGGAGAGGGCCATCAAAGAGCAGTTTTTTCCGGGAGCGAATATCGAGATTAAACTGCTGGAGAAATTTAATCTTTCCAGGCAGTATACCGCCGAAAAACTCATGCCTATTTACCGGGAAAGCATTCTCATGGAGCTGAGGGACTACAGCATCTTTGAGTACAATATGTTTCGGAAGGCAAGATGTGAGTTTACCGATGAGAACAGCATGAATCTGATCGTGGAGAAAACCGTGGTGGCGGAAGGAAAAGCGGCGGAACTGATTCGAATCTTAGAGAAAATCTTCTGCGAGCGGTGCGGCCTGTCTTTTAAAGTCAACCTTATGCTGGAAGAGCCGAAGGAAAGTAAGGCGAGGAAAAACAGTGAAATCCGTATCCGGCAGGAAGTGGAGGCGATCATCAGTCAGGCGGCAAGTACAACGGACCAGGAAGAAATACCGAAAGAAGAGCTTCCGGAAAAGAAAACAGAGACAAAGAAAAAAGAAGCAGGAAGCTTTGCAAAAGCAGAACAAAAGAAAGAAATGCCGAGAAAGGAAGGGGTTCGGGAGAGAAAAGGCGGGTTTTCAAGAGGAGAAAATTACCGGGGCGGTTCCGTCAGACGTTCCGACAATCCGGACGTGGTGTACGGGCGTGATTTTGAGGAGGATGCGATTCCGATCGCACAGATTCAGGGCGAGATGGGAGAAGTCGTCATCCGTGGACAGATTCAGGCGCTGGACACCAGAGAGATTCGAAATGAAAAAACCATTATCATCATCGAAATCACCGATTTTACGGATACCATTGTCGTGAAAATGTTTGCGAAAAATGAACAGATACCAGAGATTCTGGAGGGGATAAAAAAGGGCGCGTTCCTGAAAATGAAAGGCGTCACCACCATCGACCGTTTCGACGGACAGCTTACCATCGGCTCTGTGGTGGGAATTAAGAAGATTTCAGATTTCCGGAGCGGAAGGCAGGATACCAGCCCGGAGAAGAGGGTAGAGCTGCACTGTCATACAAAAATGAGCGATATGGACGGCGTCTCGGATGTGAAAGCGATCGTGAAGCGGGCGATGGAATGGGGGCATAAGGCGATTGCAATTACCGACCACGGCGTTGTGCAGTCTTTCCCGGACGCCAATCATGCAGTTCCACATGACAGTGATTTTAAAATTATTTATGGAGTGGAGGCTTATCTGGTGGATGACTTAAAAGATATGGTCATCCATTCCCAGGCGCAGAGTCTGGACGATACGTATGTAGTCTTTGACCTGGAGACCACCGGATTCAGCCCGAATGTGAATAAAATTATCGAGATCGGGGCTGTGAAGGTAGTAAACGGAAGCGTCACGGAGAAATTCAGTACCTTTGTAAATCCGGACGTCCCGATTCCCTTCCGCATTGAAGAGCTGACCGGAATCAATGACGATATGGTAATGGAAGCGCCGATGATTGAAGAAATCCTGCCGGAGTTTCTAAAGTTCTGCGACGGCGCTGTGATGGTGGCGCACAATGCTGCTTTTGATATGAGCTTTATCGAGGAGAATTGCAGGAGGCTGGGCATTTGGCGTGAATTTACGAGTGTGGATACGGTAGCCCTCGC
>CAJKKX010000225.1 GCA_905200565.1 uncultured Lachnospiraceae bacterium | reverse complement strand
AATATTCCCCAGGGTATCCATATCCTCCAGGTCAAAGGCGACTTCCGGATCTCTGCTGCCTGTAAGCGTAATTTTATACAGATTCTGCACACCCCGCTGCTCGATCTGCCCGCAGATTTTGCTGCGCAGTTCAAATCCGCTCATCTCCCGGTTGACTTCCACATCCATATGGACGTATTCCCTTAATGCAAAAGGTACAAATGCAATCTCACAACCTTCCTCCGTGATTTCTCCCTTTATAAATCCATGTGCTCCGGTATCATTTTTATCTATAGGTTCCAGCGCCCCCGCATATGCCGCCCTGCCCGGGACTAACTCCTGAGGTTTGTGAATATGTCCAAGTGCAATATAATCATATCTTTTGTCAATTAAATTGTTTATTTTTATGGGTATATGCCTTTCATCGCCGCCGTGGGCAAGCAGAATATGATACTTCGTGTTCCCCTCCGGCACAATCCTGTCATAAAGGGGAACCTCTATCTCTCTGCTATGATAGCTCAGCCCATACACCGTCGTGTCGATATCCGGCAGAACAATCTTCTCCGGTTCCCGGCTCAAAATCATATGTACATTTTTGCTCCAGGAATAGCCCTGATAATAAGAACCCTTCTTTATATAATCATGATTCCCGGCAATGAGTACTACCTGCGTTTTCGTAAGTCCCGCAAATAAATATGCCACATCCTTCAGTTCCCGCCGAAGCGGCTGTCTGTGGAAGAGATCTCCCGCAATCAAAAGCAAATCCGTCTTTTCTTCTTCACACAGAGTTACCACCCGTCGGAAGCTATTCCAGATTTCCCGGCTCCTCTTTGCGCTGTACTCTCTTCCAGCGTACGGTTCTGCCCCCAAATGGACGTCTGCGACGTGTATGAACTTCATGCTGATTTTCTCCTCCCTCCTGCTTATCCCTGGATGGCAGTGTTACAATAAACCGGGTATAGGATTCGTCGCTTTTGGCAATAATTCTGCCATGATGCAGCTCCACAATCTCTTTTGCAATCGCAAGTCCAAGTCCGGCGCCTCCGGTTTCCGTGGAACGCGAATTGTCCAGGCGGTAGAAACGCTCGAAAATTGTCTGTAATTTAGAACCTTTCCTTCATTCGTAAATATAATCTCCACATCTCTTCGCTTTTCATGTGCTTCTATCCGGATTGTCGTTCCTTCATAGCAATAAGCAATGGCATTACGGAGAAGATTATCAAATACCCTTGCAAGCTTGTCCGGATCTCCATATACCTCCAGGTTCTCCTGGACTTCTACCTCGCAGGTCAGTTTCTTCTCCTGAAGCACGCCGTACAATTCATCCGCAATCTGCTCCAGCATCATGGTCAGATTCAGTTCCACCGGCTCCAGCTCCATGTTCTGAAGATTAAATTTCGTTATATCAAAAAATTCGTTAATCAGTTCTCCCAGCCGGATTGCCTTCTCCAGGGAAATGTGCGTATATTTCGCCCGCTCCTCCACCGGCATGTCGGGATGACTGTCCAGCATCGTCAGATATGCTACCACAGAAGTAAGCGGTGTCTTCAGATCATGAGCAAGGAAAAGAACCAGGTCATTTTTGCGCTTCTCACTTTCCACCGCCTCCAGCTCCTGACGCTTAATCGTCGCTTTGATTTCATTTAACCGGATTTCAATCGGCTTCAATTCTGTAATCAGATGAATCGGCTCCGTTGACTCAGACAGAATATTCTCAATTCCATCCCCCACCTGATCCAGGTAGGTTGTCATCTTAGAAAGCGCCACATAGAAAAACAGTGCGAAGAGCAGCAGAAATCCCAAAATCATAAAAAAAATCTTATTATCTCCGATTAATTGCCAATATAAATCAATGGCGGTCTGTTCTTCCATATGAAAGGCCATCATCACCTTCACGAATGCATTTGCAAAGGTGTCATTATAAATGCCGTCAATCACATAATTCAGAAGAAAGCCGCCAACAAGTACAGTCAGCGCAGTCACCAGCACTGTCTGCAATAGAATACTAAATTTCAGTTTCCGATAATTATTCTTCAACCTTATACCCTACTCCCCACACTGTTTTGATGAAATCCGTCTTGCCGGTCGGAATACTCATCTTCTCTCTCAGGTGCCTGATATGTACCATTACCGTATTATTGCTGTTTTTATAATACTGTTCATGCCATACCTTTTCAAAAAGCTCTTCCGAGCTTATGACCTTTCCCCGATTCTCACAAAGCAGCCACAGAATATCAAATTCTATAGGCGTCAGCGTCAGGGACACTTCATTATAAATACATTCGTGGGAAGTACGATTCAGGAACAATCCGCCGAAATCAATCACATCACCTGTTTCCTTCCCACCGTCATTATACTGAGTATACCGGCGCAGCTGCGCCTTCACTCTTGCAATCAGCTCCAGTGGATTAAAAGGCTTGGGAATATAGTCGTCCGCGCCCATAGTAAGACCCGTAATCTTATCAATGTATTCTGTCTTAGCCGTCAGCATAATCACCGGAAATGTATATTTTTCTCTGATTTTCTTAAGAATCTGGAATCCATCTATATCAGGAAGCATAACATCCAAAATTGCAAGATCTATCTTCCGCTCCTTCACGCAGTCCAGTGCATCCTGCCCGGTATAAAATTTGTACACCGTATATTGGTCATTCTGAAGATACAGTTCGATTACATCCGCAATCTCTCTCTCATCGTCTACTACTAATATATTCATACTACTCTCTTTCATTCTTATAATTCACAGTTATTCACAGTCCTCGGGAACGGGATTACGTCTCTGATATTCCCCATTCCGGTCAGATACATCACACAGCGCTCAAAGCCAAGCCCGAAGCCCGCATGACGGGTGGAGCCGTATTTGCGCAGGTCGAGATATGCGCGATAGTCCTCCTCCTTCAAGCCAAGCTCGTGCATACGCTGCAGCAGCCTGTCGTAGCTGTCCTCTCTCTGGCTTCCGCCGATAATCTCACCGATACCCGGAACGAGACAGTCCATCGCAGCGACCGTCTTTCCGTCGTCGTTCAGCTTCATATAAAATGCTTTGATTTCCTTAGGATAATCCGTCACAAATACCGGGCGCTTAAACACCTGCTCTGTGAGATAGCGCTCGTGCTCTGTCTGCAGGTCGCAGCCCCAGCTCACCTTGTATTCAAACTTGTCGTTATTCTTTTCCAGGATCCCGATCGCCTCTGTGTAGGTCACATGACCGAACTCGGAGTTTACCACACCGTTCAGGCGCTCGATCAGCCCCTTGTCCACAAAGGAATTGAAGAAATGAATCTCCTCCGGCGCATTTTCCATGACGTAGCGGATGACGTATTTCAGCATATCCTCTGCAAGGATCATGTCATCCTTCAGATCTGCAAAAGCGATCTCCGGCTCGATCATCCAGAACTCCGCCGCATGACGGGTGGTGTTGGAGTTTTCTGCGCGGAAGGTCGGTCCGAAGGTGTAGATATTGCGGAACGCCTGCGCATACATCTCTCCGTTGAGCTGTCCGCTCACCGTCAGATTCGTCTGTTTTCCGAAAAAGTCTTTTGTATAGTCAATCTTCCCGTCTGCCGTTCTCGGCGGATTCTCAAGATCCAGCGTTGTCACCTGGAACATCTCCCCAGCGCCCTCGCAGTCGCTTCCGGTAATGAGCGGCGTGTGTACATAGACAAAATCGCGTTCCTGAAAGAATTTATGGATAGCGTACGCTGTCAGCGAACGCACACGAAAGGTCGCCTGGAACATATTGGTGCGCGGACGCAGATGCGAGATCGTGCGCAGAAACTCAACGCTGTGGCGTTTTTTCTGAAGCGGATAGTCCGGCGCAGAGCCTCCCTCCACCGTCACCTCATCCGCCTGGATCTCAAACGGCTGCTTCGCCTGCGGCGTTGCGACCAGCGTACCCTTTACAATCACTGCCGCGCCGACATTCAGCCTGCAGACCTCCTGAAAGTTGTCCATCTTATCGTGGAATACGATCTGCAGCGTCTCGAAAAAGGTGCCGTCATGAAGCACAAGGAACCCGAAGGTTTTGGAATCGCGCACGCTGCGCACCCATCCGCCCACGGTAATCTCCCTGTCCAGATATGCCTCTCTGTTTCTGTATATCTCTCTTACTGTTACTAAATCCATGTCTGTGTTCTCCTATATCCTTAATTAGCAGTTAATGCATTCTTTTTTTATTGTACCAAAAAGGGGCGAAGGTGTAAAGACCATTCCAATCCGCGTAAAATGTTTTTAAGCCTTAAGCCCCGCGATCCTTTTCAAAACCTTTTCATCCACCCGATACGGACAATTTTTCAGTTTCGCTTCATTTTTCAGCAAGTCCCCTGCTGTCCGCACCAAAAGGCTTTCCGGGATTTCCCCGCAGCGGCAGACCTTCCTGAAAAATGCCTCAAATTCCTCCACACTGCAAAAGCCTGCCGTCTCCAGTACATATCTGCGATCCGCTTCTTCTGCCTCGCGCAGATATCCGCCGAGGAAGTAACCGACAGCAACGCCGTGCGGCAGGTTTAATTCGCAGGTCAGCGGATAGCTAAGCCCATGCGGAAGCGATGTGCCTGTATGACAGATTGCCATTCCCGCCATTGTGGACGCATTTAAAAGATTCCGATAATCTTCTCTTTCCGGCTTACGCTTCCCGGTCAGCACTTCTCTGCTTTTTTTCCACATCTGCAGACCTGCCGCCGCACACATGCGGCTGTAGTCCGTCGCATTTGT
>CAJKKX010000224.1 GCA_905200565.1 uncultured Lachnospiraceae bacterium | reverse complement strand
CCGCAATCTTTATCTATGCAGTTGTGGGCGTCTTTCGGGGATTTTTTCAGGGACATGAGACGATGGTGCCCACGGCGGTTTCACAGGTGCTTGAGCAGATTATTAATGCGGTCGTATCCGTAGCGGGAGCCGCCCTGCTGATTGGTTATGGCACAAAGCTTGGGGAGCAGAAAGGAAACGATTCTCTGGGACCGGCTTACGGGGCGGCCGGAGGTACGCTGGGAACTGTCGTAAGCATTACTGTGGCGCTTTTGTTTTTGATGTTTATCTATGTGACGTATCAAAGGAATTTCCGGCGGCAGATAAGACGGGATCACACGCGAAAAACAGAATCAGACAAAGCAATCTACCATGCTTTAATCGTGACGATCCTGCCGGTTATTTTAAGTACGGTGATCTACAATATCAGTACGGTGATCGATCAGGGAATTTTTGGCTCTGTCCTGAGCGGACAGGGATATTCTGAGAAGGAGTACAGCACGGTATGGGGCATTTTTGTAGAATTCAAGGTGTTGATGAACGTACCTCTTTCTATTGCCTCCTGTCTGGCGCCGTCCGTGGTTCCCAGTCTGACGGCTTCCATGATTGAGGAGGATTACCGCGCGGCAGGAATTAAAGTACGGGATTCCATTCGCTATACGATGGTATTTACGATTCCCTGCGCAGTAGGTCTGGCGGCGCTTGCCTCACCGGTCATGCAGCTTGTATACGGAGATTCCAGCGCACTGGCGGCAGGCATCATGCAGAGCGGAGCGCTGATGATCGTTCTCTATGCGCTGTCCACGCTCACCACAGGTATCCTTCAGGGACTGGGAGAAATGCAGAAACCGCTGATTCATTCGGCGATAGCGCTGGTGCTCCATATCATTGTCCTGCTTCTTATGCTGACGTTCAGTGGAATGAATATCTATAGCGTGGTCTATGCAAATGTTTTCTTTGCCCTGGTTATCTGCATTCTGAATGCCTGGGCAATCCGGCGGA
The DNA here is from genome assembly GCA_905200565.1 of uncultured Lachnospiraceae bacterium. Next base: position 3,738 of record CAJKKX010000224.1, on the reverse strand, counting down.
CGATCGGATACCGTCAGGAGCTTTTACGTACCTTTATTATCCCGGTTTTTGTATCGGGGATCATGGGGATTGCCGCTTATGGGATCTACCGTTTGTTTGCGCTCTTTGCCGGAGTCCTCATTTCCACGGTCATCGCAATCCTTGCAGGTATGGTGATTTATGTGGTGCTCCTTGTGAAACTGCATGGAATTACAGAACGGGAGATTCGGGGACTGCCAAAGGGGGCATATATCGCGTATATCCTTCACAGATGCAGGGTACTGCCCTGATGCTGCGGGGCTGATAAGACAGAAAGGAATATGGAAAATATGGCTGAGAACAAGAAGAAACCCGTATCCCGCGTAGCGGTCATCCATGATCTGTGCAGCGTCGGAAAGGCGGCGCTGACAAATATCCTTCCGGTTCTGTCTGTCATGGGAATCGAAGCGTGTCCGCTGCCAACGATGATACTTTCGACTCATACAGGAGGATTTGGAAAGCCGGTAATGCGCGCATTACCGGCTTTTCCCAGCCAGTGCGGCGGGCATCTGAAGGAAAACCACATAGAATTTGATCATATTTTTATAGGGTATCTTGGCAATCCGGAACTCATCCGAAATGTAGAAGAATTTCTGCGGCTATATCCTGATGCAAAGGTACTGCTTGATCCGATTATGGCGGATCATGGTTCCTTCTATTCGCATTTTGATGTATCCTATGGAAAGCAGATGCAGGGGCTTTTAAAATACAGCAGTATCCTTACACCGAACTATACAGAGAGCTGTTTTCTGGCGGAGGAAGTATATGAACCACACTGTTCAGAGGAAAAGCTTTCACGTATTTGTGAAAGAATCGCGGCGCTTGGCGCAGAAAAAGTCGTGGTTACCAGCGTTCCCATAATAGAAGCGGAAATGTCGATCGCTGTATATGAGCAGGGAAATCTCCGGATTCTGAAACGGAAGCAGGCAGGGCGGTCTTATCCCGGAACGGGCGATTTGTTTGCGGCGGTTCTGCACGATGAAAGGAATTCCGCTGATGGAAAGCGCAAGAAAAGCGCATGATTTTGTATCCCGGTGTATTGCTATGAGTGATGCCTGTGGGTATCCGGTCAGGGAAGGCGTTATGCTGGAACCAAATCTGCATCATCTGTTTGTTCCGTGACGGATAAGAGGATGGAATTTCTGTATAAAAAACGTATATTTTGTCGATACTGTATCAAAAGGAGTGATGAACGTGACGAAACGATACAGGATCGGCATTTTATTATGTACGATTATGCTTTGCATTTTATATTATGCCAGCTATCAGTACAGGTATGGCGAACAGGCGATGCCAAACGAAAAAAGTACGGAACCATTCGGCGTATTGGAAGTGGAGGCAGGGCGGGAGGAAAAGCTGTACCAGTACTGCCTGAAAGAAAAAGACGGGGTTGTCTATGTCTATTTGAAAGACGGAAGGACGCTTCACGAAAAGACCAGTATTTTGATGGAGCAGCTTCCAGAACGTGTAAGAGAAGAAGTCCGGCAGGGAAAATATCTGCGTGATGAACAGGAGCTGTACGATTTTCTGGAAAATTACAGCAGTTGACCGGAAATTTTATTAGACAAGACCTTCCTGTGTGGTGTAAGATAGGAAATGCAGTATGGGAGGAAAGTTTGAAAATCAATTTCATGCCCTCCAGGGTAGCGCAAGAAGGAGAAAAGATGAATTTAAGAGAACGACTAAAAGACAAAAAACGAATCGTAATAAAGGTAGGCTCCTCTTCTCTGGTACATGAGGAAACAGGAGCGCTGAATCTGACCAAGCTGGAAATTCTCGTGCGGGAGATCAGTGACATTCGCAATATGGGAAAAGAGGTGATTTTAGTATCCTCCGGTGCGATTGCCGTAGGAGTAAGGGCGGCAAGTTTAAAAATCCGCCCGGAAAAGACGGAAGAAAAGCAGGCATGTGCCGCAATCGGTCAGGCGAGACTGATGATGATCTATCAGAAGCTATTTATGGAGTATCATCAGCTCGCTGCCCAGATTCTGATGACGAAAAATACCGTAATGGATAACCTGAGCCGTCACAATGCGCTGAATACCTTCCGGGAGCTTCTGCATATGGGCGCAATTCCCATTGTAAATGAGAATGATACAGTCGCAACTTACGAGATTCATTTTGGAGATAATGATTCTCTGTCCGCGATCGTGGCAGCTCTGGTGGACGCAGATCTTCTGATTCTGCTTTCGGATATTGACGGGCTCTACACGGATGACCCAAACCGGAATCCGAAGGCGGAATTTATTGATGTGGTAACAGAGCTGGATCAGAAGCTTTTGGACATGGGAAAGGAAAGCTCCGGGAGCAATGTAGGAACCGGAGGCATGGCGTCAAAGCTTCAGGCGGCGCAGCTTGCCAGTGCGGCGGGCGTGGATATGGTTATCGCTAATGGAGAAGATTTTCATGTCATACATAAAATTATGCAGGGAAGAAATCACGGGACACTGTTTGTCAGCAATCCGGAAAAAGAATTTTATCTGATTGATTATCTGGAGCAATTATAGGAAAAATACCGATAAGGAGCAAAAGAATGGATGAGAATAAGTTAAAACGAATCAATGAGCTGGCCAGAAAGTCGAAGGCGGAAGGACTCACAGCCGAAGAACGCAGGGAACAGGAAAGCCTGCGCAGAGAATACATTGAAGCAGTCAGGATGAATCTGAGATCACAGTTAAACAATATCGATATCCGGGAGAAAGACGGAAGCATTACAAATCTAGGAGAGCGCTATGGGAAAAAAGGAAATTAGAAAGCTGGTTTTTTCCAGACGCCGCAGTCTTTCAGAAAAAAAGCGGATACAGGACAGCCGGGTGATCTGTGAGAAAATCATGGAAACAGAACAGTGGAGACATGCCCCCTGCATCTATGCCTATATGGACTGTAAAGGCGAGGTCTGTGTGGAGTCGCTTCTTACAGCAGCGTGGGCATCCGGAAAACGGGTAGCCGTTCCGAAAGTGTTCGGCAGGGAAATGCGTTTTTTCTACATCAGTTCTTATGCGGATGTGGCGCCAGGATATTATGACATACCAGAGCCGGTTACAGACGAAGAAGCCTGCTGCGAAAACGCATTGATGATTATGCCAGGCGTGGCGTTCGACAAAAACAGACATCGCTGCGGCTATGGCGGAGGCTTCTATGACCGTTTTCTGAGTATACATAAAGATTTGAAAACAATAGCGCCTGCGTTTGATTTTCAGATCGTGGAGGAAGTTCCGGCAGACACTTTTGACCTTTTTCCGCAAATGGTGATTACAGAGACAAAAATGTGGTAACACCCGTGTTTTTTCCATATGATAAAAAGAAAGTGTTGTGTGGAAGGGTTGAAAATGGTAGAACTTGGCAAGCGCTATACGGCAGATGAAATCCTGGAAAAAGCAAAAGCACTGGCGGAAACATATCCGAGGCATCTGAGCTATCGAAGCGTCGGAGAAAGTCATGACGGAAGGGAGATTCCGGGGATTCCCAGACGGAAATTCGTATTGAAAAAGTGACACCGGTTCCCATGTATATTTCTCCTGAAAATGCACCGCAAAGAGTGGTATTCTGGGAAGAAACTATGGAGAAAAATCACCCCTTTGAAGTAGAATTTTCCTATATAAGAACAGCAGTTTATAAAGAATTGTTCGCAAATCCGGAAAAAACGTCTGTTTTCGTACCGGAGTCAGAAAAACAATGGCTTCGGGAACAGGCACCACATATTCTGTTTACGCCCTATAT
>CAJKKX010000223.1 GCA_905200565.1 uncultured Lachnospiraceae bacterium | reverse complement strand
TGTATAAAATTTTCAAAGTTCATCAATTTCTGCTTGACTTTTTATTTGCAGACTATATTGTGTTTTCTGAAAATCCTTCCGATGCTATTTTGCATCTCATTTTTCTGATCGTTCTTCGTAATCAGAACATCAATCTGTCTGGGTTTCGTCCCCAGATTATATTCCCTTTGTATCTGCAGGCTGCACTGCTCTTTTTCCTCCATTGCTTTTAAAGCTGCGAAAAAAGCCGGGTGCCACTGCAGCGCTCTCTTCCGTCCCATTTACGTGCTCCCTTTCGTCTCTGTTTCTCTGAGGGCGGCACGCTTCCGTTCTGCGCTCCTGCATCCCCCACAGCTGTATGTTCATTCCTGTAATAATGGCGAGATGCCAGAACTGTTACAAATGTTTTAGAGTTATTTTGATGATATCATATTCTTTTTGAAGTGTCAATTATATTTTATGACAATTAAAATTCTTTTCATATTTCTCTTTTTGATTATAATCCCATTTATCCGGCAACACACCGGACAGGACCAGGTGAACCGGAAAGAGTACGGCGCCTCTATACATTCCGTCCCGGTTTACACCCGAAAATCCGCCAGCAGCATCGGAAGCATCCTCTGCGAATAGCTGCGCAAAGAGTATTCGCCGCCCGATATGCACCAATCGTAAAGGAAGGAGCGCTCGCAGAGCGCATAAATTTTTACAATTTCTCCCGCCGAAACATCCGAACGGAGTTCTCCCCGTTCCTGCCCCTCCGATATGATCTGGCGAAGCAGCCGGTAATACAGACGATTGCGGTCAAGCAGCGATTTTTCACCGCGCGTAATGAGCTGCGTTGACAAAAGCCTCGCCAGCAGGTCAATGGAAATGCTGTCCTCTATCATCGTGAACAATTCATTATTTAAGTAAATCAGCTTTTCAAAGCTGCCCATGCTGTCATCCATCTGATCCAGCAGCTCCTCGTATTTTTCGTCAAACAGGTATGCCAGCGTGCTTAAAAGAGCGTCCTTGCCGCTGAAGTAATGATAGAAGGAGCCTTTCGAGGTCTGTGCTGCCCGGATAATTTCATCAACTGTGGTATCCTCATACCCCTGCTCATAGAAAAGCTTCCATGCCGCCGCTATGATTTTTCCTTTCGTGTTTCTCGTCTGTGTCTTTCGCATAATATCCCCCGTCTCTTTCTTTTCATTATGCCAAAAATCGGCGCAATGTCAATCATCTTCACGCCCGGATTGACATTTTCTTTTTTCGATGCATAACAAAAACAGGGCATATGGTGTTTGCAAAATCGGAACCACTGCAGGTCACTCCCATTTACTATATAAAAAGCAGTTCCGGAGCAACTCTCCGGAACCGCCTTTTTTACTTCTTCTGCAGGTATACCGCCACCGCTTTCCAGTTTCCCTGCGGACGGTAATGCAGCTTCCCATCTTTTACCAGCACCGTTTCCGGTGTGTCAGAATAAATATCCGCCACATGCTGCGGCGCGCCCTCCGGCAGCGCCAACTCGATTTCCTGCGGATAAGCTCCGCCGAAGGTATGGATCAAGGCATAAGCGTCTCCGTTCCGGCCCACACGCACGATGCCCTGCCAGCCCTCCGGATGGCGGATACGCGCGATCTGCGGGCTGAGGTGATAGGTCTGCCCATGTTTGATGATCGGCGCAATTTTGCGGTAAAACGCCATGCCGCGCCCGATAACCTCCCACTGCTCTTCGTTTAAATCTGCGACGTCCCCGGAAATACACATCCTGCCAAGGAAGGTATTCGCTACGGAGTAGGCAATTCGCTTTAAGCTATCGCTCTCACGGATGACCGCCCATATCTGGCTCTGGCGCGGAAGGATCGCCCGATGCAGATTTGCCGCAATGATCGGAATCTCCGCACACTCGTGCGCGTCGGAGAAGGAAGACATCGCCGTTGCCGCCAGAAAGCCCGGTTCGAGGCGGTGTCCGCCGGACGCGCAGTTTTCCAGGATGATGCCCGGCACTTCCCGCTTCACCTCTTCAAAGAACGCCATCGTCTCTTCCATGTTCCGGCGCAGTCCCTCTCCGAGAGAATCCTCGTGGTCGCATCCGATGCCGATCGTATCGTTGTAATCCACCTTCATGTATGCAAAATCATATTTTTTCAGCGTCCCGATCACGCGTTCCCGCAGATAATCCTTCACCCACGGATCGGACATATCCCAGAAACGGCGGCGGCTCGTTGTCAGCGGCGCTCCGTCCCGTTTCAGAAGGTGCTCTGTCTTGTGAAAAGCCTCGGACGCATGACCGACATTTTCAATCTCAAACCAGATACCGGGCCTCATGCCTGCCTCGCGGATCGCCGCGGTCGTTTTGCCAAGCCCCTCCGGGAAAAGCGTTTTTGACGGAATGTAGTCTCCCATACTGATATCCCACGGTACGCCGTCCGCCTTATACCAGCCGCAGTCGATCACGAAATATTCAAATCCTTTCCCCCTGATAGCGTTCAGGATCCTGCTGATATTTTCATGGGACGGGCATCCCCAGGTCGTGCAGTATTCATTAAACATGATCGGCAGACTCTGCTCACACTCCGGCGCCGCATCCGCCGCTTTTTCCCCCGCTTCCACAAGTCGCTGGCACAGATCATCAAGCAGCTCTGTATGCGCCGTCGTCAGGATCGCCGTCGGAGCCGAAAAGCTTTCGCCCGGACGAAGCGTTTTCATCCAGTGCCCAAACTCCCGGTCCGCAATTCCGCCGCTGACCGCAATGTTCTCATCAACGCGATAGATTTCCATCTGCCAGGACGCCGGGCAGGAAAGCTGCGCTCCCCAGAACACGTGATTTTGGGTATCCTCCACAGCGAGGAACGGGAAATAGTGATCCACCGGCATCGATCCGATCTGCCCGAAGCGCTCGCAGCGCACGGAATCCATGTTCCATGAGGTCTCCAGCTGAAGCTCCTCCATAGTCTGCGACAGCAGCCGTCCCTCCTGGCTCCAGCCGGTGTACGGTAATATCTCCGCTGCAATCCCCCGGCAGATACGGTGAGATCCCCGTGAGTGAAAAGCTTGAAAACAGCTCCAATGTAACCGCATGGTCGCTCTTATTTTCATACGTACAGTTCACGCGTATAAAACGGTCGCCCTCCTCCCAGCCTGCCGTATGGATCGCCTGACAGCCGCGCGCGTCCTCCAGCACCGTGTCTACGAAATGCTTCACGCCCTCTGACCTTAAAGTCTGCTCCTTTAAGGTCAGATTCATCGTGCTCTCAGAGCCGCGCAGCGTATTTCCCGGCGCATAACAGCCTTTATACATGTCCCCCGTCAGCTTTACCTGCACAAGCGGATCAAGCGCCGCCTTTTTTTCCGGATGCTCCGGCGCCGGAACAGATGCCGGATACAGTATCAGTCCGACATGTCTCTGCTCATCCGTCTCATAGCGCAGAACCATATCCCCGAAACGATATTCTTTCCTTCTTTCCATAACCTACCCTTTCACCGCTCCTACGGTCATTCCTTTGATAAAATATTTCTGCAGCGACATAAACAGAATCGCGATCGGCACTACCGATATGACGATTGCCGCCATCGCCGTCGTATAATCACTCGTCTGCGCAGAAAACAGCGAGGAAATTGCAACCGTCAGCGTCTTTAGCTGCTTTTTGCTGACATAGAGGCTTGCCAGCAGATAATCGTTCCAGATCTGAAATGCCTGCATAATAATCAGCGTTGCCATCGCCGGCTTCAGCAGCGGAAGCACGATAGAAAAATACGTGCGGTAAACGGAGCAGCCGTCTATGCGTGCCGATTCCTCCAGTTCGATCGGTACCGTGCTCATAAAGCTCGTCATCAGAAAGACGCCAAACGAAATTCCCGTCGCTATGTACATAAATATGATTCCGTATCTGGTATTTGTCAGGTTCAGCTTATAGCCGATCGTGTAAATCGGCAGGAACAGCGCCTGATACGGGATCAGAATGCCTACGATAAAGTAAACATAGCAGAATTTGAAAAATTTATGCCTGCACCGCGCGATCGCCCAGGCAGTCACGCCGCACAGAAGTGCAAGCACAAAAACGCTGATTGCCGTATACAGCAGCGTATTCACAAACGTCGTCTGCATATTCAGCTTGTCGAACGCTTTCACATAATTATCCAGATTCCACTCCTTCGGCAGCGCCAGCGGGCTCTCCAGATACAGCTCCTTTTTCGTCTTAAAAGAATAATTCAGGATAACAAATAATGGAAAAACATAAATGAGCGCAACAATTGTCATGATGATCTGCACGACCGGACTTCCTTTTTTCGTGCTGACCTCTTCCCGCTCTTTTTCCCTGCGCCCTGCGCGCGCGCCCTTTTTCATCGCTTCCGCGCTCTTTTTGCTCATACCTGCACCTCCTTCTTTCTGAGACCCTTCACCTGTATCATCGCAACCATCAGAAGCACAACAACCAGCGTGACCGTCATTGCAGAGCCGTAACCATACTGTCTGCCGTTAATTGCGGTCGTATAGGTCTGATAAATAATGGAGGTGGAGGCTCTTCCCGGACCTCCTTTTGTAGAAGATACCAGAAGGTCGTATACCTTCAGCGAACCGGTCGTGATACCGACCACGCAGATCGTGATCGCCGGAGCCAGCATCGGGATCGTCACATGGAAGAAGCGCTGCACCGCGTTCGCGCCGTCCACCTTTGCCGCCTCGTGCAGATCTCCCGGAACAGACTGAAGGCCCGCCAGATAGATCAGCATCCAGTAGCCTACCCACTGCCAGTTATTCGCGATCAGC